>NC_014393.1:928627-1238169 GCF_000145275.1 Clostridium cellulovorans 743B | reverse complement strand
AAATTAGAGTTAATTCCATAAGAATCACAATATAATTTAATAACAATTTAGGAGGAGAGAAAATGTTAAAAAAAGCGCTTTTAAGTGTTTTCATGGGTGCAGCAGTGTTACTAGGCTCTATTGCCCCGCAAACAATCACAACAACGGCAGCAACAGCACGACAAATGGAAAATTTAGACCGTGGCGTAGTTGCTGTAAAAGTAAGTAACGGAGTTTTTGTAAGCTGGCGTGTGCTAGGTACTGAAGCAACAAATGTATCTTATAACCTTTATCGCGATTCAGTAAAGGTAGCTAATATTACGGGGGCTAGCAACTATATTGATGCGTCAGGTACAACAACTTCAAAATACTCGGTAAGTGCCGTTGTTAATGGTGTAGAACAATCAAAATCAACTGCTGTAAGTGTTTTAGGAAATAACTACATGCAACTTCCACTACAAATCCCAGCAGGTGGAAAAACTCCTGATGGAGTGGCTTATACGTACAATGCAAATGATTGTAGCGTAGGTGATTTAGATGGTGATGGACAATATGAAATCGTTTTGAAATGGGATCCATCAAACTCAAAAGATAACTCTCAAAAAGGTTATACAGGTAATGTATTCCTTGACGCTTATGAAATGAATGGAACTCGCCTATGGAGAATAGACCTAGGTAAAAATATCCGTGCCGGTGCACATTATACTCAATTCATGGTATATGACTTAAATGGTGATGGAAAAGCTGAAGTAGCTTGTAAAACATCTGATGGTACAAAGGATGGAGTTGGAACTGTCATTGGAAATGCCAGTGCAGATTATCGTAATTCCTCAGGTTACATATTATCTGGACCAGAATATTTAACTATTTTCCAAGGAAGTAATGGTAAAGCTCTTAATACAATAAATTATGAGCCTGGCAGAGGAACAGTTTCTAGTTGGGGAGATTCTTATGGTAACCGTGTAGACCGTTTCTTAGGCTGTATCGCTTATCTAGATGGTGTACATCCAAGCCTTGTTATGTGTCGTGGATATTATACACGTGCAGTACTTGTTGCTTATGATTGGAATGGTTCAACTCTTACAAAACGTTGGACTTTCGATAGTAATACTAGTGGAAATTCAGGTTATGCTGGACAAGGTAACCATAACCTTAGTGTAGCAGACGTTGATAGTGATGGAAAAGACGAAATAATCTATGGTGGTTGTACTATAGATGACAGCGGTAAAGGTTTATATACTACTGGTTTAAGACATGGTGACGCATTACATGTAAGTGATTTAGATCCAAGTCGTCATGGTCTTGAAGTTTGGAGTTGTCACGAAGATACTAGTGGTAATGGTGGTATTGGAGGATCTTTCCGTGATGCAAAAACAGGACAAGTGTTATGGAGTTTTAAAGCAGCTAATGATACTGGAAGAGCTTGCTCAGCTGACGTTACAGCAGCTTATCCTGGAGAAGAAGTATGGGCTTCTGGTTCATCACTTTATAGTAGCAAAGGAGAAAATATAGGTAATAGGCCTGGTCCTGTTAACTTCGCTATTTGGTGGGATGGAGACGAACTTCGTGAACTTCTAGATGATACTACTATTTCTAAGTATGGTGGCGGAAACTTACTTTCTGTCAGCGACTGTGATTCAAATAATACTACAAAAGCTACTCCATGTTTACAAGCAGATATCCTTGGTGATTGGCGTGAAGAAGTAATCTGGAGAACAACTGACAATAAATATCTACGTATTTATACAACTACAGCTACTACAAGCCGTCGTATTTACACTTTAATGCATGACCCTGTATATCGTATGGGAGTTGCTTGGCAAAACGTAGCTTATAATCAACCACCTCACACTGGTTTCTTCCTTGGAAGTGGTATGTCAACACCTCCAACACCAGCTATCAAATTAGTAGGCGCTACTACGCCAACTAACCCAACAGCTCCAACAACAATTCTAGATGGACAATACATAAAATCTTTAGTGGTAAAGGATACGAACAATGCTTCTGATTGGTCAATTCAATCAAATTTAAAGGTTGGAGACCCAGTTTATGGAGACCGCACAAATAAATTTACTGTTATTCCAAGTAAGCTTTTAGGATCAGAATGGATAAGAACAGCTTGTGATTCTAAAACATATACATCAGATTTAGCATCCTTTACTACAAAATCAGATGTTTCCGTTTATGTAGGTATAGATGCAAGAATTTCAAGTATACCAGCGTGGTTAAGTAGTTGGACAAACACTGGTGAAACTTTAACTAATGATTCAGACGTTACATTTAATCTTTATAAAAAGGATTTCTCCACAAACTCCAATGTAGTTCTTGGAACTAATAGTGCTTCAAGCAGTGCAGTGAATTACACTGCCATCGTTGTGAAGAATACTCCTTCATCATTAATATACGGGGATGTGAATGGTGATAGTGCCGTTAATGCCATAGATTATGCTTTTATGAAAAAATATCTTTTAGGGACAACTACCTCTATGCCTTCACCAAATTGGCAAAAGGTTGGAGATTTAAACTCAGACGGTGTGATTAATGCTATTGATTATGCATATCTCAAAAAGTATTTGTTAGGATCAATAACTAAACTCCCAGTATAACAATAGTTACAGAGCTACAAGCGTATTTTAAACATGATTTTCAATATTTCAAACGCTTGCTTAGCTCTTTTTTATACTCTAGATTCATATTATTTAATTAAGTAATGTCCATCCTTGTATTAATTGTCACTTATTCTATTATAAAGTTCCATCACCCCCTCTAATTAAACCTCAACTTCATTTCATATATTTCTAAAACAATCCCTTAGATTTTCTCCAATAACAGACAAATCATCTTATATTTTTTAAATTTAATTAATATGTTTGCGCTTGCAAACTTAATACGGTATAATAATTATAAATTATTTTATTTTATATATTCCTATATCATTTCAATAGTTTTTGAAATCAACTTCTTTTTTATTGATGTTTCCATTAAAATTTTGCTTGTCTTACCACTATATATAGATTTAATTTATAAACATTATTGGAACTATATATTATATATTGATTAAACATCTACATTAATTTTATCCACGTATATGGAGACTATGACAACTCTAAGAAAACGATATCACATAATCATTACTTAAATAATAATTATTAACAAATAAGGAGGATAACGAATAATGAAGGGGAAATCAAAAAAAATACTATCAATTGCTTTAGGCATATCATTAATACTTGCAATTGCATTAAGTGTATTTCTAGTTAAAGCATTTAATAAAGAAGAACCTGTTCTAGGAGAACTATTAAGTACAGAAAGAGTAACAGTACATGACCCATCAATTGTAAGAGATAACGGAAAATATTATGTTTTTGGTTCACACAAAGCTAATGGAGTTTCAACAGATTTAGCTTCTTGGAGTGAAGTTAAAACAAACATCAACTTTGACTATTCAAAAATCTTCGCTGTTGGGGGCAAATGGGCTGCTCACGGAAGTAAAAACTATAATATCAGTGGAAACCTTTGGGCTCCTGATGTTATATACAATCCAGAAATGAAAAAATGGTGTATGTATATGAGTGTTAATGGTGATAAATTCTATTCATCTATTGCACTTGCAACTGCTGACAATATAGAAGGTCCATACAGCTATGTTGGAACAATAGTATATTCAGGCTTTGTTAATTCTACTTTAGCTGCTGAAACAGACTACAAAACTGCTACAGGAACAGATGTTGTAGATAGTAACTATGTATCAGGTGGAGCTTGGAATTCACTTTATGGTCCTAACGCTATTGATCCTTGCGTAGTATATGATAAAGAAGGCAACCTATGGATGGCATACGGTTCATGGTTTGGTGGACTTTTCATGTTAAGACTAGATAATTCTACAGGTTTAAGAGATTATTCTCATACTTATGAAACAAAAAAAGATGCTTCTGACAAATACTTTGGTATAAAAATTTCTGGAGGCTATGGAACTTCTGGAGAAGGTTCATATATTGTATATGATAAGACAACAGATTACTATTATTTATATGAATCTTATTGCGGTCTTAACGCTACAGATAACTTTAATGGATACCACATTCGTCTATTCAGATCAAAGGATATAACTGGTCCATATACAGATGCAAGCGGAAATTCTGCAATATGCCTAAGCAAAACTGATGATAAAACAACTAAAGGTATAAAATTATTTGGTAACTATGCATTCTCATCATTAAAGGATGTAGAATTCTTCGAACTTAGCGCAGATGGATATAAATCAGGTGGTCATAATTCAGCCTTTATCGATGATAGTGACCAAAGATATCTTGTTTACCACACAAGATTTAACGGTGGAACTGAAGCTCATCAAGTTAGAGTGCATCAACAATTCTTAAATGAAGATGGCTGGCCAGTAACTGCTGTGTATGAATACTTGGGAAATGAAATCTCTAAATCAGGTTATTCAAAAAAATCTGTTGTTGGAGATTATGAATTTGTTAAGCATGGTCTAGATGCAACTACTGGTTATACTGATATGTTAGAAACCTCTAAAATCACCTTAAATTCTAATGGAACTATTTCTGGTGATTTTACTGGAACTTGGGAAGCAAAATCTGACTCATACTACTGCACTATGGTAATTAATGACGTTACCTATAAAGGAATTTTCTTCAAGCAGTTCGATGAATCTGCTGCTCACAACAGCGTTATGACTTTCTCTTTAATAGGTTCAAACAACGAAGCTATCTGGGGATCAAAAGTTGAACAATAATCTATATAACAAAGATTACTTAATCATATATATAATAGATATTAAATAGTAATCTCTATTATATTAAGTTAAACACCCATATCTTAATAATAAATACTACTCTATATGGAACGGGGTTATTGAAAAAATTAAGTATAAACTTTTCAATAGCCTTTTTTCGTATGTGCTTATTTATATAGTTTCAATAACAGAACTTATACTATAACTTTCTATAAAGTTTCTTCATCGGTTATATCAATTTAAAATTTTATCTTAGACTTATAAACGCTTATAATCATACTATTTACCTACTTGGTTTGCTAGCTTCATAGCTAAGAACTGCTTATGCTTACTAAACTTAGTTGGTGTACAACCTGCCATTCTTTTAAATTCTCTTATCATATGTGATTGATCATAATATCCTGCACCTAGAGCTGCGTCTATAAAGTTGTTATCCTTAAGCTGCCAAAAGGCCTTATTGAACCGTAAAATACTTATATATTCTTTTGGAGTTAGTCCAAGAATAGATGTAAAATATCTCTGAAGCTGACGATAAGAAACATCAATATTATCACTTAGCTTAAATACGTCTAAGTCCTTCTGATTTTTTAGCTGTCTTGATGCTTGAATTACACTTTTTAATTGATAATTTACAGCATATTCACTAACCTCAAGTAAATTACCTATAAAGTTCTCTGCAATACTTACCCAATAAGATAATGGAAGTTTAAAAAGTTTAGTTCCTAACTGGTAAAATGGGTTGCCTTCTTCAATTAAAAGAGCTCTGTCACAGAAAAGCGAAGGAACCATCCCCGTAAGTCTATAATAAAAAGCAAAATCCATATCTACAGTAAACATAGCAATTTCCTTAAACTTACTAACTATGGGATGCTTATTAAGCCCCGTTACATAAATATCTCCCGCTTTTACCAAGGTGCTATCATACATGCAGCAACCAGATCTAACATAAATAATATGTACCTTATGACTTACGGGAGTTATAGTTGTAGTGAAGGTATCGTTTTTCATTCTCCAATATATATACTGATAAAGTCCTTCATCATTAAACCTTGATGCAACTTGTAAAAACTCTTCCTCCTCCTGATTTTCCTCTAAAAAATTTTCATAAATCATCTTTTTATTCCCCTCATATACTTTAATACGTAACATATATAGCTTTACCTTGTAAATATAGACAAAAGCAACAGCATAACAAGTGCCGTTGCTTAGCTAATCAAGTATAAATAATGATTCAGTAGATACTCCTAAAAACCTACTCATTTTAAGAGCTAATTCAAGGGTTGGATTATATTTGTTGTTTTCAATTGCATTAATCGTTTGTCGTGTTACACCAAGTTCTTGTGCTAATTCATCTTGAGTTAATTTTAGTTGCTTTCTAAACTCTTTAACTTTATTCTTCATTTCCTTCACTTAGTTTCCTTCTATAATATCGGTCAAAGAATACCAGTAAGACATTTTGGCTACAAAGCAATGCTAATGCCACATTCTGTCTATCTCCTTCGAGAAGACCTATAATAGACCACACCAATAAGAATGCTACTGTAAACCAGTATGCAATTTTTAGACTTTTTAGAGCAATATATTTATCCATTTCATCTTCTTTTCTAAAAAAAGCCATAAAGAAAACCTCCTTTAATAATGTAAAAAGTTCTTTACATTTTTTATATATTCATATTACTAAATTATCATGAAAAATGTCAAGAGGTTTTTACATTTTACTGTAGTGTAAAGGCATTCTCAATTTATTGCACTATATCTATTAATTTTATCTAACATACCCTAATAAAAAAAAGGAATATCCCAAGCATATAACTATGCCATTGAGATATCCCCTTTAAACCTAGAGTTCCAATAATGTTTATACATTAAATCCATATACAGTTGATAAAGCAATGTAGCTTTTTAAAATTGAAACTTCTATTTATATTTTATTTTGATTTTCTTTTTATTAAAAAGACTCCTCCAACTATCAAAGCTCCGCCCAAGATAAGTGCTCCACCTATTATAATTAGAACTCTAAAATCTATAGCTGATCCTGTTTTCGGTAAATCTATTTGTTCTCCTGTAGCTTGTGAGGAAGTTGTTGTATTATTTGATGAAGTACTTTCCCCTGATGTAGTATTAGATGAAGCTGTGTTCTCACCTGTGCTAGTAGTATTCTGGTCTGTGCCGTTTGTTGTAGTTGTACCATTACCATTTGTAGTTGTGCTTTGTCCATTATTGTTTGTTGTTGTATCCTGTCCTGAATTATCTGTTGCAGTAGTTTGTTGTTTTTCCAGTACTGCAAAGTTAGTAAAGTGGGAAGTATTATATTCAAATTCCATGGTTGTTTTATTAAAGCTTCCACCTAACTCTACCCACGTATCTTCAGTTTCATCAAAGTAATACATAGAAAGCCTATCTGTATATAGATCCTTTATATCTTCACCTGTAAGTTTTATACTTATCTTTACTTTTTGTTCATTAGCAAAGTTGTGAATATCTTTTATCAGATCATTATCTTTGTCAAATACTTGTAGCTTGAAGTTAATTACATTGCCAACGAGGCTTGTCTCTTTAGGCATCTTTCCTACTAAAGTATCTTTGCTAGTACCACTTACAATTTTTCGTGAAACCTTGATATATTCTGCACCTACTAAATCAGTTGCTGCTACTACACTCGCTGGAATAATTAAATTTGCAGCAGCATCATTAATTACTATAGTGTTTTTTCCACTTTCAAAGTAACCAACTAAACTTTTAAATTCATTTGTATTTGAATCTACTGCTGTTGGGTCCATAGTATAAGCTTTTCCTGTAATATAAGTTGCTGTTACAAATAAATCTTCAGTAACATTATCAAAGGTTTTATCCCAACCTGTAAATTCATATCCTACTCTAATTGGATCTTCCGGAGTTACTGCATCCTTACCATAATCTATGGTTTGTGGTGTTCCAATTACTGTTCCATCATAATCTTTGAAGGTTACTGTAAATTTATCAATCGCATAGGTAGCTGTTACTATTAAATCCCCTTGCACTTTATCAAAGGCTGTATCCCACCCTATAAAAGTATACCCTAATCTTGCTGGTTCTGCTGGGGCTACTGCAGCATCTCCAAATTTTACAACTTGTGCTTCTCCGATTACTACCCCATCATAATCCTTAAATGTTACTGTATATTGGTTAGCCTCATAAATGGCTGTTATTACTAGATTTTCTGTTATATAATCAAAGGTTTTATCCCAATTTTTAAAAGTATATCCTTGTCTTTGAGCCGTTGGTGCAACTGCTGCTTCTCCATAGGCTACAGTTTGAGCATTTCCTATTACAGTTCCATCATAATCCTTGAAGAGAACTGTATAATATCTAATTCCATAAGTCGCAGTTACTGTTAAATCGCTTATTATATTATCAAAACTCTTATCCCAACCTACAAAAACAAAGCCTGTTCGTAATGGTGATGTTGGTGCTGTTGCTACCGCTCCATAGTCTACAGTTTGAGGTGTTCCTATTACGGTCCCATCATAATCTCTAAAGGTTACTGTATATTGACTAATCACATAGGTGGCAGTTACCGTTAAATCACCAGTAACATTATCAAAGGTCGTATCCCAACCTATAAATTTATATCCTTCTCTTGTTGGTTCTGATGGCGCTACTGCTGCTGACCCATAAGCCACAGTCTGTGGTGTTCCTATAACTGTTCCATCATAATCCTTAAAGGTCACTGTAGAGTAATTACTTGCATACATCGCTGTTACAATTAAATCACCAGTAACATTGTTAAAAGATTTATCCCAACCTATAAAAATATATTCATTTCTCACTGGATCAATTGGTGCTATGGCTGCCTCTCCATAAGCTACTGTCTGAGGTATTCCTATTACTGTCCCATCATAATCCTTAAAGGTTACAGAATAATTATCAGAACTATACATAGCAGTTACTACTAAATCACTTGTGATGTTATCAAAAGTTGTATCCCAACCAACAAAAGTATGTCCTGCTCTTATCGGTGAAGTTGGTGCTACAGCGAAGCCCCCATAGGTTACACCCTGTGTTCCTATTACTGTTCCATCATAGTCTTTAAAGATTACTGTATAATTAGGAATTTCATAGGTAGCAGTTATTATTAAGTCACTTGTAACATTTTTAAATTCCTTGTCCCAGCCTGTAAAGTTATATCCTTCCCTTATTGGGTCAATTGGTGCTATCGCTGCTCGTCCATATGATACAGTTTGCTCTGTTCCTATTATTGTTCCATCATAATCTTGAAAGGTTACTGTATATGAGATAGCTGGAGTTGTATCAGTTATAGTAATTTCTAAGGTTTGTGGATCTCCTCCACTAAAATTGAATACAAGATTAGTAGTTCCAACTGGTTGTGTTGCGAGATATTCCTTTTTAATAGTTACTTTATTTCCTACTACAGTGTAATCACTATTTTCAACTAAGGAAACTCCCTCATTTGTTATACTAGTTAAAGTATTTCCATTGAATGTAACATTGGTTAATACATCTGCTTGAGCTGAAAATATCTTATCAAAAGTTCCTGTGGTTGTAGTAATCGTACTGTTGTTTATTACTGTTAATACAAGTTCTGGCTTATAAACAGTATCTTCAAGAGAAGAAAAAGCTATAGCCGTTGCTGGATTTGGAGATGTTAATATAAAGGATGCAATTCCATCTCCTGCTTTTTCAATATTTATAAAATTAATTACATCAACCTCTACCCATTGATTTTGCGCAGAAACAGCTATATCATATTTAAGCAAATTTCCTTGAGTTGGAATAGTTGTTGTATTGTTTGTCCAACTATCATCAGTGGCACTATACAAATCAAAGGTTGTACCACCTGTAGGCAATTCTGCTGCAAATAATCTTAACTTAGCATCAGTTATCGTGCCAGTGATTCCACTTAAATCATACTTAAGCGCAGTCTTTGAATTTTCAACATATCCGCTTTTAGTTCCCACCCAGTTTACTGTATAAGGAGCTGTGCTTGTATCACCGGTAGCCCCTATACCAGCAGGGAAAGAAAGGTCATCTATAAAAGTATCTGCTACTGGGTTAATACTTGAAACAGACGCATAAACTTGAGTATTCTCAAATTTCATTACAGGTATTATTCCAATAAACATAATTAGTGTTAAGAAAAACATCATTAACTTTTTCCACAATTTTTTCTTCATAAGTTTTTCCCCTTGTTAAATTTAGTATAAAGTCTCTAAAATGTATTACAAAATAGTCTGTGAATACCATTTCCTTTAGGATGCTACAATATTTTTTAATATTACAATATATACGTTCCATTATCGAAGCTACATGAAAAGTTATAATGATTATTCAAATATCAATAAACTCTATGTAGAACCTTTATTGGAACATCCATATTAAGAATCTCTAAAAGTACAATAGAAGTTTCACATTTAAATTCTTTAGCTACATAAAAAAAAGAAACGATCAATTATTGATACATTTCTTATTAAACATAATTAAATTCTAATCTCATGAACCTATTGTACTAGCTATCACATATTCCTTCAAGGTATTTGTTGATGCTATTATTGTATGAAAATTACATGGACAAATTATTGAGGTTTTCAATTACTATTTTCCCTGGGTTAGCATATTAGACAACCTCTATAAATTGCAAACTACCAATTAATATTTTCAGCCACTATCGCTAAAGGTCCAAGTTTTACATCTTTAAGCGCCCATTTCTTGTATTCTTGGTAACCTGTTCTATCAACTATATAACCGATATGCTCTTTTCCGCCTGGAGCATCCTTATCGATATATTCATGGATATAATCATAGGTGTTAAGGATAATTTTTATTATACTTTCTTCATCTACCCAAGTTATGAAATCCTGTGCAAGTCTTGGATTCTTCTTACCAGTTCTACCCATGATCGCTAGCTTATAATATTTTTCTGCACTTCTTGTCCAGGCATTTGTTGGACATTTCCCAACACATTCGCCACAACCAATACATTTACTGTGATCTCTAACAACCTTGAAATTTTCAAAGCTAAGAGCTCCAGTTGCTCTCTTTTTACAGTTTGTTACGCAAGCTTGACAGCCTATACATCTATAAGGATCGTATTGTGGTTCTGTCATTCCGATTATTCCAAAATCCTGCATTCTAGCCTTGATACAATCATTTGGACATCCTGTTAAAGCAATCTTCACATGATAGTCGTTAGGAAATATAGCTTTCTCAATCTTATTTGCAAAGGTTGTTGTATCATAATTAGCGAAAGGACAGACTCTATTTCCAATACAAGCTGATACATTTCTTGTGCCTGCAGCAGTATATCCCTTGCCAGGAACCTCTTGATTTATCTCAAGACCTTCAATCACTGGCTGAAGCATTTTATTAACCTCTGGCATATCCTTCATATCTATTCCTGGTAACTCAAACCCCTGCCTAATTGTTATGTGTAGAGTCCCATTACCAAACTTTTCTGCAACTTCTTGAAGTGTTGAAAGATATTTTACTTCCATATGACCACCAGGCACACGGATTCTGATAGCAGTTTTTCCTCTTTCCTTTGTAACACGGAAAGCATTCTTTTTTAATCCTTTAGTATTAATATCTAACATAGCTTTTTCCTCCTTTCCCTAGTCAACAAGATGTTTTGCTTCTACAAAGTTAAATACTGGTCCATCAAGACAAATGTATGTGTCATCCATCTTGCAATGGCCGCATTTACCAACTCCACAGCACATTTTTCTTTCATAAGAAACCCATATATTTTCTTCTTTGATTCCTCTTTTGATAAACTCTCCTACAGTAAATTTCATCATTATAGGAGGTCCAACTACAATAACCTGTGCTTCTTCTAAATTATCAATTTCGATTTCGTTTACAAGACCCGTTATAAGCCCAACTCTTCCTTGATAATCTTCTTCTGCTTTATCAACTGTAAGATAAGCATTTATAGTTTTTGACCATTCCTTGATATCTTCTTTAAACAAAATATCCTTAGGGGATTTAAAGCCCATCATAACAGTAAAGTTTTTAGCATCTCCAGAGTTTGCAGCAAAATAATCAACTATTCCTTTAACAGGAGCAAGGCCTGTACCACCAGCTGCAACTATAACTTCCTTGTTTTTATATTTATCAATGTCAAAGCCGTTTCCATAAGGTCCTCTTATAAACAATTTGTCCCCTGGAAAAAAGCTATGGATAACATCAGTAACTACTCCAACTCTTCTTATAGTTAAATCCACATAACCTTCGCCAATACCACATACTGAAATTGGAGCTTCACCGTACTTTGGTACAGAAACTTCAAAGAATTGACCTGGCTTAACGTCTTCTCCATGGTATTCCATTCTAAAAGTGTAATCTATATCAGTATGCTCAGTAATACTAATTATTTTAGATATAAAAGGCAGATAAATATTTTCCATACTATTTTACCTCTTCCTCAGCTTTAATTTCTTTCATTGCATCATTAAGTTTATTCACAGAATTTGCAAAGGATATATATTCTGGACAGACATCATCACATCTTCCACAACCTGTACACATATGGTAACCAAAGCGTTTTTTATAGTCGTAAACCTTATGCATTACCTTAAATCTCATTCTTTCACCTTTATCAAGTCTGAAGGAATGTCCACCAGCCATAGATGTGAAACCGTCTACATGACAGGAAGCCCAAACCCTTCTTCTCTCACCACTCTTTGGATTATCTTTATAGAATATATCCTGCATTGTAAAACAAGCACAAGTGCCACAAACCATGTTACATCTTCCACAAGCAATACATCTAGCTGAATATTCTTTCCACATAGTAGCTTTAAATACTCTTTGATCTAAATTTTCTGGTATCTTAACTACTGTATCGTTAGAATCAACATAGCTTGGCTCAACTTCTAAAACTTCTTCAGCTTTAAAGAAATTTTCAAATTCTTCATCTTGAAGCTTAATTGATACTTGATTTTCTTTGTGTCTTACGAAAAATGCGTAATCTTCAGTTTTATTTGTACCCATACTTACACAAAAACAATTTTCAAAGCTATTTTCACATTCCATCAAAACGAACTTAGTTTTCTCTCTTAGAGCTTTATAGTAAGGATCAACCCCACCATTTTTTAAATATATTTGATCCAATCTTTTTACAGAGTGGATATCACAGCTTCTTAAAAATACAAGTATCTTCTTTGAATCAATCTCAGGTTCAATAACTTTGTCCTCAGTAAAATAGAACAAGGTTTGAGTTATCGGAAGAATTACTTCCTTTGGAGAAAAGTTAGATTTTTTATCAAAAACAACTTCTTCAATGCTACTGATTTCTCCATACTTTATACTGTCTGTATCAGAGAAAGTACCTTTCCCCTCCATAAGTATAGGAGCGTAAATCTTATATTCCTTCTTTAATTCTTGTAAAATGCTGTTAAACTTTACATTATCCATGCTGAAACCCATTGCCTAACCTCCTTATTTGTGTTTAGAAATATACCAATATGCTGTTCCAATAAATAAAGCTCCACCTACAATATTCCCTAAGGATGCTGCTGCCAAGTTATTTACAAGTCCTGCTATGGATACTGTAGCTTCGTGAGGAATCATTAGTGCTGTAGATAATAAAGTCATATTAGCAATACTATGCTCATATCCACTTGTTATGAATGCAAATAAACACCAAAATACCATTATTAGTTTTGCAACTTCTTCTTTTAATTTAAAGAAACACCAAATTGCTAAACAAACTAACATGTTACAAAGTATTCCTTTGAAAAATAATTCATCAAAAGGAGCATTCATCTTTGCCCCTGCAGTCTTAAGAATAAATTCTGCTGTTGCACCTTTAGCAAGTCCAGCTTTAACAAATAAAAATGATAAAAATATAGAGCCTATAAAATTACCAACATAACTATAAATCCAGATTTTAGCTAGATCAAGCCACGAAGTTTTCTTCTCTAAAGCGCCTACAGTCATTATCATATTATTTCCTGTAAACAGTTCAGAGCCAGCCATTAGCACAAGGCTTAAGGCAATTCCAAAAGATAATCCCATAACTATTTTAGTTGCTGGTGAATTAGCAGCTGCTAGAAGACCACCAATTGTGAATATAAGTAAAATCCCAAAACCTACGTATATCCCAGCCAAAGCAGATGCTGTAATATACTTTCCTCTTCCTGCCTTTAAAAGGTTTACCTTTTTTTCAGCAGCACTAGAAAGTTTGTTAATTTCTTCACTAAACATGATGCTTTCCCCCTAATTTTATATGCTAGAATGATATCATATAAAAAAATAAATAGCTGTGACCATTGTCACAGGAATATGATGCTTATCATATTTCACGTACAATTGTCATAGCTATTTTTTCATCATCTTCTACCAATAAAAATCACTCTTTAACACTTATCTATTGAAAAGACTTAACTGATACATTTTAACTTCTACAACTTATATACCTCTAAAGTACACCGACAAAGCTTCTCTCTTTGGTACTACAATCCGTTTTCCCTTATATGTTATTAACCCTTCCTTTTCAAGCCGTGTCATAGATTTTGATATAGTTTCTCTAGCACTTCCAAGCATTGAAGCAAGATACGTAATACTTATATCAAGATCAATCAAAGTTCCTTCTTCAATTTCAATACCATAGTCCTTAGAAAGCTTCCACAGCTTTGCAGCAAGCTTTTTATCTATTTTTATAGGGACTGTATTCTTTAATTGCCTATATAATCGTCTTATCTTCTTACCCATAGAACTTATAATAAATTTCGTAAGTTCGAAATCTGTTGACATTATCTGAAGAAGATCCTCTTTATAAAAGTATGCAAGCTGGCAATCCTCAAAAGCCTCACAACCTATAGAAGCTGGTAAACCATCAAAGATTACCTCATTTATAAATTTCCCTGGACCTAATATGTATATAACTCTTTTTTGCCCGTCTTCACTAAGCCTATACATGGTAACTTTCCCACTTAAGACAAAGTAGATAGTATTAACCTCGTCCCTTTCATTAAATACAATTTCCCCTTTGGATACAGCTTTTTTTTCGCCCTTTGATTTAATCAAATTCAGAGTATCTTCCTTTATATGAATAGTTGCTTTGAAAATTTCTAACTCTTCTTCCTTGAGCATTACACAATCCCCTCCACCTATAACCGTACTTTTTCTTAGTTTTCACCCTTAATTATAAGCTATTCAAATATACTTGTAGCAATCTATATATTTGACTTCATTTATTCTCTACACATTCAATTAAAATATTTCAACTAATAGTATAATGATGTATTTATATGTAGTAACTTACTTCATTTCATTCTATAATATATATTAGATTACTATATATATAAGTTATAACATATATTTCTACATAACATCACCTATGGTTGCCAAGATATAAGTAGTTTGTTTAATTGTAACATAGACATAATATTTAAAATATAATATGGGAGGTATATTATGTTACGTAAAAAAACTAAAAAAAATGCTTTTAACTCTAAAAGCAAAAGAAACCTTGTTTCAACATCTTGTGTCCTATCTTTAATCTTAGGGAACGTTTGCGCATATAATAGTAGTACTGTATATGCTGGAACCGAACCCACTATCGCATTTCAAGGAGCAGACGGCGGTGGAAAATATGCTACTGGAGGACGTGGCGGAGAAGTTGTATATGTTACAAATCTCAACGACAGCGGTGTCGGTTCCTTCCGTGATGCAGTAGGGACTTCAAACAGAATTGTAGTCTTTGCAGTAGGCGGAACCATTGAACTTAAAAGTGATGTGGTTGTAAAATCAAATGTCACTATTGCAGGACAAACTGCCCCTGGTGGTGCAGGTATAACACTTAAAAATTTTAAAATCGGAATGGGTGGCTCAAACATTATAATGCGTTTCATCAGTTCGAGACCTGGAGAAAGAGGCACAAATGCAGACTATGATGCCTTTGGAGGTTCTGATGGAAGTAACTCAATTGTAGATCATTGCTCAATGGGCTGGGCAAATGATGAACAATGGGGACTTTACTCTGCTAATGATAATGCAACAATCCAATATTCTATAGTAGGTCCTTCAAATTCCTTCTCCTATCACTCAAAAGGAATTCACGGCTTTGGGATTATGCTTGGTCGTTCAAATGTTTCTTGGCATCATAACCTTATAGTTCACAATGTTTCAAGAAACTTCAGAGGTAAAGTTGTTGGAACTAGCTCTGCTGAATTCACAAACAATATTATTTATAACTGGGCTTCCCAAACTGCCTATGGAACTTTAGGTCATCTTAATTACGTAAATAATACTTTGAAGAAAGGTGTTTCTACTGTAGGTGGGCATAATTATGTAAGTGTAGCGGACAGTGGCACAGCCCCTGAAAATTATTCTATTTATCTTACTGGAAATAGATTTTTAAATTCTGACAACTCAAATTACAGCACCTTTACTCAAAACAATTGGAGCGGTATTAGTTATGGTACTGGTAAGGATGAATCAAACACAAAATCAAATACTCCTTTTAAACTTCTTGTAAATGGATTTGATGCTTCTACAGTTCCAAAGGTAGAAAGTTCAGAAGCATCTTATGATCATGTACTTGAATTCGCTGGTGCAGGAATAACTTCAACACAAAGGCCAGCAATCGACCAACAAGTTGCAACGGAAACAAAAACAGGTACTGGAACCCTTACAGGCGCAAGACCATATGCTGAAGCTACAGCTGAACAGAAGGCAACAATTGATAAATACAAAATGCAATGTGGAGTTGTTTATCAATATCCTAAAGCTGTTTTAACTGGTGCAAAAGTTGATACAGACAAAGACGGTATGGCCGATGAATGGGAAGTTGCAAGAGGTTTAAACCCAAATAGCAAAACTACTGCTGACGGTAAACCTGAAGCCAACGGCGATTATTGTGGACAAGGATACGCTAACATAGAATATTATATTAATGACCTTACTATTAACGCTTTTCCTAAAGGCGTAGTAACACTATCACCAACAACTAAAGTCACTGTATTAGGTGATGTTAATAAGGATGGAAAATTATCTGCTCTAGACCTTGCTTGGCTAAAAAAATATATCTTAGGCGGAACAACCCTTACAGCTGAACAGTTAAAATCAGCAGACATGAATAATGATGGAAAAGCCAATGCACTGGACCTGGCACTAATGACAAAGAAAATCCTTAGCCAGTAATCCGAAAGATAAATCACGTATAAAGTATAAATTAAAACACAAAATAAAATAAATATGAGCTTTCGAATTGTACTCCTAAATTTCAATGGAGTACAATTTTTTTTGTAAAAGTATCATAGAATTAGCATTCATTTAAAACAGAACCTAATAATAAAAATATTACATAACGCTCTATTCAGAGCATTTTTGATTCATAAAAGTATTTTAGGTTGAGGTGGCTTGTACTAAATGATATTCTTTAATCAGCTCCTTGGTATAACATGGAAATCAAAGCATGAAATAACATAAAAATCGCCATTGAATCTAACTAAGCAATAACAAATCAAATTTTTAAGGTGAGGATGATTTTAATGAATATAAGTACAGTTCCAAAAGACTTCATAATTAATGCACCAGTTGAAATAAGAGGAAACGTAATATCAAACTTTCTCTTACATGGTTTAAGCATCAAAAATGATACTGATGAAACTATTGTAATAAAGAACATAACCTTTGGTTTATACACTGCTGATGTGTTAGTGAAACAAATAGGTTATCAAGGTAAAGCTCTTGAAAATGCCCTGAAAGATTTTGCAGAAAAGTGTACTTGGCTTGGTGAAGGCTTTGGAGCTAAGCTTTTTTTAGGTAAAGAAGGCTTTTTTACCCCTTCCCACTTTGCAAAGACTGTAACCCTTGCTCCTAATGAGGAAACTGGTATATTTAATGAATATTTCACGATTGTATATGACACTGCCATAGATAAGCTATTAGTAAATATATCTTACACCACGGCTGATGAAATATTTACACAAGAGTGGCAACTTGAAATAACTGAATACCACAACAAAAATCAATACATTTTCCCACTTAAAGGTACTATATGTACCTGTGGTAATTTCAATAGCTTATTAGACCATCGTCAGCACTATTCTATGGAATTTGCTATTGATATGGCTCAATATAATTCTGAACAAAAACTCGCTTTCAAGGAGGACATGAAGGAAGAAGATTATATAGTATATGGTAAGGACATACTTGCCATAGCTGATGGAGAAATAGTAGACTGCTACCATAGCTTTTTCATGACTTCTTCATGGGATTGGGAAGAAAGAAGACCTTATATGGAGAAATACGGTCTTGCCGCACAGTGTGGAAATTATGTAGTTATAAAACATGCTAATGACGAGTATTCTTTTTATGGTCATCTAATCAAAGATAGTTTAACTGTAAAAAAAGGTGATAAAGTAAAGCAAGGTGAAGTTATTGGCAAAGTTGGTCACACAGGATTGTCCAACTGTCCACACTTACACTTTCAACTAATGGACGGCCCAGATTTCTTATCAAGTAAAGGGTTGCCTTGTTCCTTTATAAATATAAAAGATGTTACTGGTAGCAACATTGGCTTTATAGAAGAAGATAACATCATAGTCCATGCAGAATAATTATTTCGCTATATTAAATGTGTAACTAACTAAAATAAAGACCTCTAAATAACAGCTCCAACTGCTATTTAGAGATCTTTTCTATTTTAAAAATGATATATATAAGTTCCAATAATATTTCTACATTAAATACATATACCGTTTATGAAAGCAATGTAGATTTCTAATCGGAACCTATATGATTCTTAGCAATATCTACTGATTACATCTTCTAACATTCTAGCTACATGATTGCTTCCTTGTGATGCATCATATTCACTAATTCCAACTCTTAAATAAGATTCATCTAGACCTGCAGCTTCTTGCAAAAATGATTTTAAGCCTCTTACTCTTCTATCAACCTGCATATAAATCATAATTCCATCATCACTTGGTAGGAATGTAATTTCTAATTCATCTAGTTTTCCTCTAAAAGCTGATTGAGGTACAAATTCAAATTCTTGAGTGAATTCACCATGCCCACCTCTAAGATGTCCAGCTTCACACTCAACTTCTCTTAATCTAAAGCCTAACACATTTATTACTGCATCTAAAACAACATCCATTACACGGCTTGGTCTCACGTCTATATAATCTCTATCTTCTGGATCAAGTGCTAACGGAATTTCTAATTCTGTTTCTACCCAAACATTTCTTCTACTCATACTAACTGGAGTATGCTTTGGTACCGTAAACCCAAAAGGAATTTGTTTTCTTTCATTAGGTGCAATAACCAAATCTCTAGCTACTACTAACCTTAAAAGATTTGCTGTACATCTTACTTTGCTATCATCAATTTCCTTTAAGTATTCTGTTTTAAGCTCTACTTCTATTCTACTAATAGTTTGTTCTACATTTCCGCCTACAATATTTACAACACCTTCTAAATCTTCACCAATTCTCACACTTTTCTGGGAAAGTACTGTATCTACCTTTGCTCCACCAATACCTACGCTTGATAATACCTTTTTAAAAAAACTCATTTTCGTTCCTCCTTTATCTTATAAACCCTTATTTTATTATGCACTTTCTCTATCTATATCAATACTTGTATAGATTTCCACACTTTAAGTCTTACATGTATATATTTCAATAAAAAATCTTTATTAGGTATATTAATTTCTAAATATATCTATAAACTTTTCCTGTGGTTTTAATAATGAAACTTATATAAAATTTTATGCTTGATTAATTTATATATGTATCCACATTGTACTATGTTTAGCTAATCTTCTCAACCTTTAATTGTTATAAAGGCTTCCAATAGTTTTATTACACTTTTATCTTAAATATAAGTTTCCTAAAACTACATTTTTAATTCTTAGCTATAGCCTCAAAGCTTGATAAGTTGTGAAGCAACCTTATTGCAACATATAAATATAATCATAAAATTATTATCAGGTATAATTATTAAATCATTATTATAGCAATAAGGGGCTACATGAAAACATAATCCTTTGCATTTTCAGGCAACCCCTTAATTATTAATTATTCAACTATAAGTTTTATTACACCACTAAATTCATACTGTGCTGTTGCACCATATTCCCAAGGACTATTTTTATAATAGCCAGAAAGTAAATATGTACCTGGTTTTTTTGGTGCTTTTATCATACACTTCTTGTAAAGCATATTTTCTGATGGTTCAAAATAAAGATAATCCTTTCCGTCTAATTGATACTGCTCATTATCAAGTGTAAGAAAAATCAAACTATCTTCCTTAATTCGCCCAAACCTAAAAGCTAAAGGAAATTCTTCACCGCTTTTAACTTTAATCACTGGCTTTGTCCATTCTATTCCTCTACTTTCTTCATTTTCAACTCTGAAATTTTGATTAACAATAAAATGGCTATTATCATTATTAATAGGATAAGTTATAGTTTTATAGGTAGCTTTTTCATCATTTTTCTCATAACCAGTTTTATGCCCAACATTTAAATCAACCATGTAAGCAACATTACCATTTCCAAAACTTCTGCCAAATCTACCTGCAGAATCGTTACATTGGATTACAATCATCACCTTATTACTTCCGTGAAGCCCCTCTGTTGGTAACACTATCGGAAGATTTACCTTCTCATCCTTTTTAGCTTTAAAATCTAACTTTTTTATTTTCTTTGTGGTATCTCCTGAAAAAAATTCTACTTGTTTATAATTTACATAAGCCGTAGCAGTAAAAGACAATGCTTCTTCTGATTTAGGATCTGTGTTATATGAGTATTCTATAGAAAACTTAAAGTCTTCACTGTCTTTAACAGTTTTAACATCTCGGTGTGGAAGTTCCTTTCCGTCATCAGCTAACACTCTATATGAATGATTAAATGCGTTCCATAATGTTAATGAGTTATCTTCTTCATGATTTTCAATATATCCCTCACTATCATCATAACCAGCATTAAGCTTCTCAAGCACCACTTGACTCTTTTCATCAGAAGTAGTTTTTTGAGTATTCTCATTGTTTTTGCATCCAACAAAAACACTTGCTAAGGATATAGTAAGCAATGCTATTATCAATTTTCTTTTCATTATTGTTCCCCCTAGTTTTTTAAATACATTACATTTAGTTTCCTAGTTTAATTCCTAAGCAACTTGTCTATTTTCTTTTTTAGGACTTCAAAATCTCTTCTATCCTTTTAATCTCGATACATTTATTAAACTAGTCCTTACTTCATAAGAATATTGTATCATTTTAAACATCCCATTAATGTCGAAATAATACATTAAGAGTAATTTTAAAATCGACATCAAAATTACATTAAAGCCTTTATCTATATATTCATGCTCCTTTAAATGCCACACTGAAATTAGTGATATTTAACTGTAATTAAAACTTTTTAAACTCGAAGCCTTCACTATAACATATATATTTTCTTTCCCTCACATTCCCTAGATGTCAATATAGGGTTTGATATTGTAACAGGAAAGTAATTAAGATAGAATTAGCTAACAAGTTCTTATAGGGGGAAAACACTATGGATAATAGTTTTAATGATAAACCAAAAGTTATTTCAAAATCAAAATATGTAGCACAAACTCTAGTAACAGTTGTTCCGCTCAGTATATTAGTAGGCCTTTTATTTGGATATTTTACGCTGCACCTCACTGGAAAACAATTATTAATTTGTTCATTAGGATATATTGCCTCGGGACTAGCTCTTGGAATTTTAGCCGCATTTAAAAATTACAAGAAATTCATTGCACCCTTGGCAATAATTTCCAAACTATCTTATAATGTTAAAAATAAAAATTTATCTTACAGTGTAGACTTTTCAAAAGCTAGAGGCCAAAAAGAAATCATAGATAACTTAAATTCTTCAATTGAACAATTAAAATTTCTTGTTACTTCTACAAGAGATGAAGCACACGTAATAGAAACAAATGTCGAAGGCATTAATGTAAACATTTCCAACCTCACTGAATATATAGAAGAAGTACAAGCAACTACAGAACAATTATCTGGAAAGATGGAAGAAACGGTGGCTTCAGCACATGAAATGTCTGAAACTTCTCATGAAATTGAAAAAGCTGTTCATTCTATAGCAGAAAAATCTCAAGAAGGCGAAGGCAAGTCTGTAGATATAAGTGAAAAAGCTAGAAATATAATGAAGATCTCAGAAGACAACCAAAGAGATACAATAAACATGTTTAAAGAAACAGAAACTAACTTAAAGCAATCAATTGAAAAAGCAGGGGCTGTAAGGGAGATAAATATTTTAGCTGAATCTATACTTCAGATTACCTCACAGACAAACCTTCTTGCACTTAACGCTGCCATTGAAGCAGCAAGAGCTGGAGAAGCTGGGAAAGGCTTTAGCGTAGTTGCAGATGAAATAAGAAAACTAGCAGAACAATCAAATGAAACAATAACTAAAATACAAAATACAACAGCAATAATTCTAGATTCTGTTGAAGATTTAACAAATAACTCTAGCAAAATGCTTAACTTTATAGAGACGAAGGTGTTAAAGGATTATGATACCTTAGTTCAAACAAGCAAAGAATATAATAACGATGCTTTATATTATAAAGATTTTTCTATGGACTTAAGTTCAACCTCTGAAGAACTTTTAGCAGCTGTGCAGGATGTAATAAAAACCATAGAATTAGTAGCAGCTTTAGCTAATGAAGGTTCTATAGGAACTATAGATATAACAAACAAAGTTTCAGACATAAGCACTAAAACTAACTATGTATTAGACCAAGTTATAAAGTCAAAAGATAGCTCTGATAAGTTAACTGCTGAAGTTTCTCAATTTAAACTTTAGGCTATATTAATGAATGCTGTTGATAATATAGTATATAATAATGGAATGCCTCTTCAAGGATTCCATTATTATATTATTTAGTTGTACTTATCGTTCTTCTTACATGCTTATCCATTACTATACCAACTTTGGGTGTCCAAGTAGTTTTACATCCATTTCTTTAATTTTGTTGAAGGCATCACTAAACAAAGTTCTTCCACTTTATCTCACAACCTCCCAAGCTTTCTAATTGAATTTTTTATTAATTATATAGGATGTTGGATTAAAATTCAAATTTAACCACACATCTATGCAGATTATCTTCAAGAGTTCTCTGTTTTATGATTTTATAGTGTCCTATAAATTAATGATATGTCTTGATAATTAAGTTACTTATGTACATAAATATTCTAAAAATGAAAATAAGATCAAAAAGCAAGTAGACTCCCACAAAATAAATGGTCTACTTGCTTAGTTTTAATTGTTTTATTTTTGCTTAATTCTACTATATTCCTCCATAGTAATGGAAAGCACAGTGCCATGTTTAAAACGATAAGGAAAGCTAAAGCTCTCATCTGAGCGAATAAACTTACCACTATCAATACTATTCGCTATAAATGGAACATAACCTTGACCTTCACCTTGTACACCGAAAAAGTCTATCATCAAACACCATCTTCCATCAGCTAGCTTAAAGGCTGTAGGCGCTTCATAGGCTGGATGACCTAATTTAGCCATTTCCTCATCAAAAGCTTCGATTCTTGAATATGCTCCAGTAAGAGTTTTTCCCTTTTCTAATATGATACCTGTAGGATTTGCCTCACTCTTTAAGAAACGATAAAACATACCATCTTCCTCATAGATTGCAGAATCTATTATTCCACTATCATCTTTTCTGCAAAGAATCTGTGGTTTAGTAAAACTCTGAAAATCCTTTGTACGAGTATAAAAAATTGCCTTATTTCCATAATTATTAGAGGCATGACTTGAAGACCAATGAATTACATAATCATCATTTTTGCTTTCATATATAACATCTGGTGCCCAAATACAGCCAAAATCTTCATCACCTAATTCTATCATCTTCTGCTCTGACCAATTCACAAGGTCGTCGGATTCCCACATTGAAAGATGCTTACTTCCCTCTGTGCCAACATTTATCCAACTGCCCTTATACTTAGTATCAAAACCATTAGCAAGGCTTAGATCTGTAGCGAGAATATAGAACTTACCATTCTTTGTTCTTACAATAGTATGATCACGTACTCCCTTATCCCCTTTTACACTCCATAGAACAGGCTCTCCACCATTTACTTGTTCCCAATTAAATCCGTCAGTACTAACAGCAAAATATACTTGCTCTCCATCAGGGGTACTCTTTTCCTTAAAATGCACAAATAAATATGCGTTCATTTGTTAATCCTCCTAGAGTTTAGATAATTTGAAAACGGTTCTAAACCAGTAGGCTTCTATAATTATATCATAATTTCCTATGTATATAAGTTTGGATAAATACTATTTATAGGTTATATTAATTTTTCAATATATCCATAAAATTTTATGAAGTTTCAGTAATGGAACTTATATATTTGTTTGCTTGTAACTTTATAGTAGCAAGTTTATATATAATTTCTAAGTGTATTTAAAAGTTTCTCATGCTCTCTTTCTATATGGTCAAAATATATAACCTTCATTCCCATACTTTCAGGGACAATAAGATTTTTTTCTTGGTTATCAATAAATACACATTGATCAGCCTCCATCTTCAAAGACTCTATGGTTTTTAAGAAAATTTCATTATGACTTTTTCCAGAACCAACCTCAGCTGAGACAGTAATAGCATCAAAAATATTATTCCAACCATAGTATCTAATAATACTATCCATACGATCTTTTTTATTGTCAGTGACTATTCCTACCTTATAACCTTCTTCTTTGAATTTATTTACAATCTCCATCATCTGATTATCTATAGGAGTATTTATAAAAGATTCATACAAAATATCTATATCAATTTCCATACCTAGCTCTTCACATAGCTTGCCCCAAATCTCTTTATGCCTAATCTTTCCCTTCTGAAGATCTTTATTGTATCTATAATATTCTTTTTTAAATAGTTCTAAATCCACCCCAGTTTTTTTACAAATATAATTTCATATGGATTGGGATCCAGTTGCATCGGTAGTTAGTACACCATCAAAATCAAACAAAATTGCTTTAATCATACCAATCACTTCCTATTAAATAAATAATTACTTCTCTATCATTGTATCACCTTTATTCACTGATATATATTATCGATATAGTTTCTATTCCAATATAATTCTTTAATTGACCAAAAGGCTGTCTAGGAGTAGAAAATAACTTCTATTCTGAAACAGTATTTATTGGTATTATAGATATTTTTCAGTGTTACCTAAAGAAAAAGGGATGTCTTAAAATGATTTTTTAATCATTTTAAGACATCCCTTTTCAGTAATAATTTAAACATTCTTCAAGTTATACTGTATAAAAACTTTGTAAAAAAATTTTCATTCCTTACATTAACTACTTGACTCCTACTATGTCCTTTATAGATGGATTTCCACCCTCAAGGATATTTCTTGTTCTTAATCCGATTAATGGATTAATTTCTGGATGAGTCAAAATATAAAACTTCTCTTCCTCAATGGCTTCAAATATAGTTGCTCCAACCATATCTACTGGAATACCATTTTGGATAACCTTATGTTTCTGTTCCTCTTTTGCCTTATAGGAATCACTGTGATAATATTCATCCTCCATATCATTATCATAATCCTTTGGTCTATGCCTTTCACAATTATTTAAATCTGTTTGTATAAAGCCTGGACAAAATACCGACATTTTTATTTTATCTGTTACACATTGAAGATCTAGATAAGTAGATTCAGAAAGAGCAACTGCTGCAAATTTTGAGGTATGGTATGCCGACATCCCATCTAAGCTCAAAAGTCCAGCTGCAGAAGCTGTATTTATAATATGGCATTCTGTATCTTGCTTCAACATTATTGGAATAAAAGCTTTTTCCCCATGAATAATTCCCCATACGTTAACTTTCATAATCCATTCCCAATCTCTTAAGGATAATGACCAAGCTGGTCCTGCAACTACAACTCCAGCATTATTAAATAATAAATCTACATGTCCAAATCTTTCAAGTGTTTTATCCGCAAGCCTCTCCATATCCTCATACTTTATCACATCTGTCTGCAAAGCTAATACCTCAGCACCTTGCGCTTTAAGCTTTTCTTCTGCTTTCTTTAAATCCAATTCATTGATATCGGCTATTACTATCTTAATTTCTCTCTTTGCACATTCCTCAGCTATTGCAAAGCCAATGCCATTTGCTCCTCCTGTAATAACCGCTACTTTACCTTTAAAATCTTTCATATACTGCCTTCAATGAGAGAAAGAAATATAAATATCAAACTCCCACTAAAGTTCACCTCCCTAATATATCTAATAAAAAACGTCTTTCCTCAATTACATTAATTCATTTTATGCTATTGTGTTCCCCATCTTCTTCACTATAATAATCCAATTAACCCAACTTTTATACATTCATTTCAATGAAAATGTAAAAAATTTATACATTTATCCCAAAGTGTCTAAAGGCTAACCTAAGCATAAACATTTTCCTATATATAAGTTCCGCTTAAAAACCTACATTGCTCTCATAAAGGTTATATGAATTTAATGTAAACCCATTATATGCATTTATTATTCTTACATTATTAGGGCTTATATACACTATTATGATTACTTGCAATAAAAAAAGAGCACCCAATCTCTTTAGATTTAGTACTCTATCTTCCTTAATATTTTTAATTACCTTTAAGGCTTATCTAATTTTTTATCAATTAAATACCAAGAATTATCTTTTTCTTAGCAGCAAATTCTTCTTCGGTAATTGCACCCATGTCTAATAATTCTTTAAGCTTTAAAATCTCAGTTGCTGAATCATTAATTGTTCCTGGAGAACCTTGATAAGTTGTTGCATTACTTGATACTTGTCCACCGCTAATCGCTTCATTTATTTTATTATTAATAATTGTAGCTACACTTCTACCTATTTCAATTTTAAAAGTTTTCTTTGAAGTATGTATCTCTATAGTAGCCATTACTGCTCCTGCAGATAAAAAGCAATCGCTTATATTTTTTAATGGAATAGCCTGAACAACTTGTCCGATCATTTTCTTTTGTGCCATAATAAATCTTTTATCAGTAACAACATAAGCAAAATGACCATCATGTTTAGTCATACTTACGAAATTATTAAGTCCGCAAAAACACAATAATACTTCTTCATCTGGATTCAGAGAGTTTTCTATTAATTCAAAGTTCTTTATTGAAGAAGATTTTGTCATTCCTGTCCCATATTTATTATCCACGCAATATTGAAACATGTCATTTGCATTTCTTGAGATTTTCTTTGTTTCATCAACTGAAAATTCTTGGTTAGTGTGATTACTATTTGTATCTTCATTACTTATATATTCATTATTTTCAGATGAATCATCTTTTAAATATACTTTTGCATAAAGCATATCGTATAATTCCTTAAATTCTTGTAAATTCTTTTTCAAAAACATAATTTCATATTTTGCTTTTAGAGTTGTAATCACAACAGCTCCATTTTTTAATATCGTCGGTTCTCTAAAGCTTACGCTTTTGATATCCCCAAATATACACTCTTCTTTTTGAAACGCCTGTTTAATATAAACGTTTTGTCCATCAATGGTTACTTTATTTCCACCATATCCAACATATTCTTTCATTCTTCTTCCCCTTTTCAACAGTGATTTTGTAACTTGCAGTACTCTTTAGTCTGCATTATATAATGCATATACTTATTTATAACATAAATGTATTTATATTAATTATATAGATACAAACTAAGAATTGTCCAATAAAATATCAACTAGCTTTCTTTGCAGTTTCAATTTTTATCTCTGAAGAAGTCTCACTTTCTCCATTCTCATTATTAGAGGTAATCTTGTATTTATATTTTTTACTTGGTGATAATGTTCTATCGATAAAACTATTATTTATACTTTGTCCAATTATGTTATAATAGTTGTTTTCATCATCTGCCCTGTAAATATAATAGTTTCTAACATTCTCAGCTTTGTTCCATCTTATAGTGGCACTTTCAAAAGTAATAGAATCTGCTGATACATTGACCGGAGTAGGAGGAAGCTCCTTTGTAGTTCCACTAGATGGAAATGTTAACTTTCCTTCCTTCCCATCTTTTATCACCGCTACCTTATACCAATATGTAGTTGAAGGCTTTAACTCCTCATCAATAAACTTATTTTCCCTTACAGTACCTATTCTCTCGTATTGACCATCCTTTTCATCGCTTCTATATATACGATAAAATTCTGCATTTTTATGTACATTACAGCTGATTCTAATATTTTTAGCATCGAGGACTTCTATTTTCACTTTCGGTCTTATTCCCCAAGTTATGTAATACAAAAAGGCTATTATTACTAACAACAAGACAATACCTACTTTGACTCTTTTTCTCTTTTTATTCATATAACCTTTTTCTCCTATCCACAATTTTTTCTTCTAAACCTTTTAAATATCCTAATTTACCTTCTTATACAATTTTATAAAGAAAAGCTAATCTACCTTAGACAATCCTATTCTCTAAGCTTCATCATCAAATGTTCTGTTATTCCTTCTTTATATAAACCAGGTATAGCTCCTACCTCAATATATCCAATACTTTCATAGAGTCTTTTAGCATCTACATTAAATTCTCCAACTACCAAAAACAACTTGTTATAATTCTTAAAACACAAATCCTCAAAAAACTGTAGAAGTTTCTTTCCTATACCAGTACCTCTACTTTCTTGGTCTACTGCTATAAGTTGTAGATATGGAGCAGAGTGAAATATCCCATCTATAATAATCCAGATAAATCCTCTACATTTTTGGTTACTATCTATTGCGATATATATTTCTTCCCTTGCAACCCCATCTTCTAAGATCTTTCTTGCAAATCCTTCTTCTTGGAAATGTACTTCACCTAACTTTGAGTTAAGTAATGCTTTTTCACATTCATTTATGTACTCTATGTTCCCTTTAATTATAGTTACTTCCATCTTACAACCCTACCCTTCATTTTGGTATATTATATAAACACTTCCTTACACGTAATTAAAAATTTTACAACCTTCGCCAAGTTTTTATAGATAATATTTATATTTATACTATATACTTCCATCTGGCACATTTCAAGCACATTCTCAAGTATTTGAATCATTCAGCAAATACTATTTCTTTCACTAAGAAGTTTGGATATCTCTAAAAGAGAAACTTGCTGAAGCCAAGTAAGGGATTGCTAAAATAACCAAGCTAGAGAAGAACATAATAAAAAAGATGATTCCAGTTTACTACCAGAACACTAAAAATTTATAATTTTTTAGTGCTCTCGTTTATTACAGAAATCATCTTCTCAAATTTAACAATTAATCACTTTCTTACTTTTGTTCACGTTTATATTCTAAGATATCTCCTGGTTGACAATCTAATACATCACAAATAGCATCAAGGGTAGAAAATCGTATTGCACTTACTTTCCCAGTTTTTATATTGGAAAGATTAACATTTGCAATTCCAACCTTTTCAGCTAGCTCATTCAAAGATATCTTACGGTCTGCCATCATTCGGTCAAGTCTTAATATAATAGCCATAGTTCCTCCTTAAAGTGTTTCATCAGATTGCTTTTGAAGTTCTATTCCATATTCAAATGTTAAAGCAATACAAAAAACAACCAATCCTAAAACAAAGAATACACCACCGAAAAATGAGAATGCAGCTATTCTTTGACCATTTTCCAAAATCACAGGACGTATTGTATTAATAATTTTCTGTGCAATAATATGTACTGGTTCAAATATCATGAGAAGTCCAGCTGCCACCTTTAACATTTTTACATTTTTACTACTGAAAGGGGTGTAATCCTTTCCTATAGATTTTAACAACCTAGAAGCTACAACTAAAACAGCGATTATAAGCAATGCATTGATAGAAGAAATACCTACTGCAATTATCTCTTTTAACAATCCATTGTTGTTATTAATTACGAAACTTGTAGCTGTAGTATATAACATAGCTACGACAAGCACAATAATTAACCCTCTAACAACCATCATCATTGCTTTACTAATTTTTTTTATTTTGATAATATTCTGATTCATAAAACGAACCTCCTTTATTAATATATCCTTATCATAGCACTATTTTTAATATTTTACAATAACATTTTAACGATAAACATTAAATTTTCTATATATAACATTAAATAATCTATAGATACAGGTACATTAAGGTGAATTGTAACACGAGTTTCCCATTTGTAGCCCAAGAATCCCATTTTGAAAATGAAGTTCTCCTTTTGTAAGCGAAAGTCCCATTTTGAAAACAAATATCCAATTTTGTAATCCAAAATCCCGGTTAACATACTGTTTTTTCAGGAATTTTGCTATAATTATCTTACTGACATTTAAAAAAGTGCATGCCAAATAGAAGGTCGATCTTCGGTCGATTTTTTGTAATCGGAAAATCCACCCCTGCTGTAGTCATATATAAGGTAAGGTTTGCCGGTAGCCACTACTTATTTATATGTTATTTTTTGAGAAGTGCTGGTTTTAGAATGATTTCCTCAGCTGCTACTGAGAAACAATCTAACCTGTGTAGTAAATCTTCTCCATAGTAAAAGCTGAACGCCTGGAATGGACTCCTGTTGTTCAGCTTTTTTCTTTTGTATGAATTTATATGGTTCATCATAAGACATATGTCTTTTTGGTCTAAAAGCTCAAAAGTAGTCCCTTTAGGGAGAATTCTTCGAACTAACTCATGATTTACCTCTATGGAGCCCTTTTGATAAGGGCTGCTTGGATCACAATAAAACACATAAGTTCTTCTAAGTCCATCAGGTCCAAATTCAATGGCTTTCGGATTGGAGAACTCACTGCCATTATCCGTAAGGATGACTGGAAACAAATTCTTAAACTCTGTTTTTCCTATTACCTGATAAATATGTTCAAAAACATCAATAACCGACTGTGAGGTATTTGAATCACGCACGAACGCCAACATAAGACTAGTATTCACAAAGTGAATGGTTAATAGGACATTTCCACCTTTGCTTCCTATAACGGAATCCATTTGTACAATAGAAAGCTCTGGATTCTTTTCCATAAAGGCTTGAAAATCTTTGTAATTCCGGCCTATACGGCATCCTTTATCAACTTTGAATTCTGATTTCTTGTAGCGTGGTCGATATTTTACCTTGCGTGGTAAGTCAATGTTTCGTACATCAAAGAGGCATGCATCTATGTAGTTATAGAGTGTCTTTTCACTACACATGAGCTCATTTATATGATCGATATATATCTGGTGTATCGATTGACCTTGTTTAATCAGTGGTGAAATCAAAGTATTCAGTCTTGCAAGCTCCGCTTCACTTGAGAGAATTCCACTCCTTGCATCTGATATGTTTTCTTCAAAGGCGGTCTGGGCATCATCTGCATAATACATCATTTTTTTAAGAGTACATCTGTTAAGCTGTCCACACCCATTACAAACATAAGGTGGTTTAAAACTACTTGAACAGATTTCTTCTTCAAACTCTGAACAAAGATCATTGCAGTTGCAACAAATCTTACAGTACTGTGCTGAAGGATGAGTACACTCTTCTTTTTTGCATATACGTTTTAGTTTGCAGCTTGAGCGGCGTTTACAGGTATTGTATGGCCACCCACTGTATCCAGTTTTTATTTCAGTTGCATGCTTCTTTATCTCCTTGGCGATAGTAGTACGATCTTTCTTAACTATCTTGCCAATTGCTCCAAAAGAAAGATTTTCTTTTAAACACGCCTGAATATCAAGGCGTTCTTCGTAAGTTAAATATTTAGACATGATTATCTCCTTATCCGCCACCAGCATAACAAGGATAGCAATCATGTTAAACTATTTCAATCATCAAACAAAAGAAGACCAACCATTAACATTGATTAGTCTTCTAGCATTACTATTTGTAAAGGAAAAATCTATACACCCTTTATCAATACAAACTATATTAATCCTACTAGAAACAAGCCTAATAGCATGGATTTTCATTTTACAATTAAGGCAGGTACATTAAGCAAATTAGAATGCGAGATGGTGAAAGAAACACCATATGACACTTTGTAAATTTAAAATCAACTTTTGCAACTGACAATTGAATATTTGTAAAAGAAATGCCACCTTTATATTCGAAATGTAGGTTTCAACACAATGTCTCCATCAGCAACTCTTTTAAGATATATATTCTAAACCTAGAAAAACAAAAAAGACTGGTATAATCCAATCTTATTGTAAGCCAAGGTGCAACCAATATTAAATTTAAGAATTAATACTCGGTTTGGAATCAGAAGGATTACATTTCTAATATTCTGTTAGTTTTGAACCATCAAAGAAATTTTTATTTTTACCATTGTTCCATTTTCTATAGTTATTGCCCCTTCATGTTCCTTAATAATTTCCTTACATAAATATAGCCCTAAGCCCCTACTGTCCCTATTATTAGTCTTACTATGCTTTATAAAAGGATCGAATATATTATTAAACACTTCCTCAGGAATTGGTTCACTTTTTACATCCTCTGTTAATACAATTGTTTTTTCTTTGCTTCCACATCCTGAAACACTTATTATCATTGTTGCTATTAAGATTAATGAAACTATAGATTTTCTTTTCATATAATTATCTCTCCTTGTATTTGGTATGTATAAATATTACCACAAGGATTTTTCCAAAATTAATGAACTTGTTGCCAAGTTGTTTCCGCCTAAAAAATTTTTTATATATTTTTTTATCTTATCAATGTAGTTTTTAAGACTAAATATAATACTTTCCTTTATATTTACCCAAGCCAAGTTCCATTAAATTACCAAAAAAGTTTTATCTACCATAAACACACCTATTATATATTAAATATAAACTTTTTATCTATCATGTTGAACCACAAAAATTCAACATATTTCGAATTATATAAAGAGAAATATTTTTTAAACTATCAATTCTAGGGGGAATGGAAATGAAAAAGATTATGAAATTATCTACTACAGCGATAGCACTTACTTCTTTATTAGTAACACCTAGTATTAAAGTGTGTGCTGAAACAACTACACCTGTAGCTGAAACCAATGATGATTGGCTTCATGTGGAAGGTACAAATATTGTAGACAAGTATGGCAATAAAGTTTGGTTAACTGGTGCAAACTGGTTTGGCTTTAACTGCAGAGAAAGGATGTTTTTAGATTCTTATCACAGCAACATAATAGCCGATATAGAAATGGTTGCTGATAAGGGTATAAACGTTGTTAGAATGCCAATAGCCACAGACCTATTGTACGCTTGGAGCAAAGGGGAATATCCAGAATCAACAGATACCAGTTATAATAATGCATCTTTGGCTGGACTAAATAGCTTTCAATTATTTAACTTTATGCTACAAAATTTCAAAAGAGTTGGAATAAAAGTAATAGTGGATGTACATAGTGCAGAAACAGATAACATGGGGCATAGCTATCCTCTTTGGTATAAAGGAGCTATAACAGAAGATGTCTTTAAATCTTCTTGGGTATGGTTTGCTGATCAATACAAAAATGACGACACTATTATAGGTTTTGATTTAAAAAATGAGCCTCACACAAATCCTGGTGATGCAAAAAACTTATCTCAATGTGCTATTTGGGACGACTCCACTAAAGCAAATAACTGGAAAAGAGTAGCTCAAGAAACAGCTTTAGATATAATGAATGTACATCCTAATGCCTTGATATTTGTAGAAGGTGTAGAACTTTACCCTAAAGATGGAACCTGGGATGAAGGAACTATCAATACAAGTCCTTGGGCAGGCAACAATGATTATACTAGTAACTGGTGGGGCGGAAATCTAAGAGGTGTAAAAGATTATCCTATTAACCTAGGGGAATACCAAAAACAACTTGTTTATTCACCACATGATTATGGTCCATTAGTATATGAACAATCGTGGTTTAAAGGTGATTTTGTTACTGCCGATGATGCTACTGCCAAAACAATATTATATGAAAAGTGTTGGAGAGATAACTGGGCATATATCATGGAAAATGGAACTTCTCCACTACTAATTGGTGAATGGGGTGGCCTAACAGAAGGTACCGATAAACTTCTTGATGTTAACCTTAAATATTTAAGATCCATGAGAGATTATATCATAGCAAATAAATATAAATTACATCATACTTTTTGGTGTATAAACACTGACTCCTCAGATACTGGTGGATTGCTTACTCGTGGCGAGGGAACTGCCTTCCCTGGTGCAAGAGATTTAAAATGGAATGACAATAAGTATGATAACTATCTATTACCTACTTTATGGAGAAATGATGAAGGGAAATTCATCGGCTTAGACCATAAAATACCTTTAGGTAAAAACGGTATAACCTTAGGAACTAGCATTGTCATAAATCCACCTTTACTTGGAGATATAAATAAGGATGGAAAAGTAAATGCTATTGACTTGGCTGTTCTTAAAAAAGCTCTTCTAGGTACTGGTACAACTCCAGACTTAGCTGTTGCAGATATGAATAATGATGGGAAAATAAATGCTATTGATTTAGCTGTTCTTAAGAAAAAACTTTTAAGCTAACCTTAAAATAAAATGCCCCCTTGTTAGACATTTAAAATGATGAAACTGTCTACTCAAGGGGGCTATTTTTCTATGCTTCTTTTGGGAATTTTGTTCTTGTTCCAGCTATGTATTGATTTATGTAGATTGCATCCATACCATCTATTCTGTTATTTCCATCTACATCTGCTACCCACATTTTGTCTTCCACTGGAAAACTTGTAATATTGCTTAATATATAACTTTTTAACATGTTTGTATCATCAGTATTTATAGTGCCATCGCCATTTACATCACCTATCTTAAAGTTCATTGTATATGTAGAACTTACTGTATTTGAATCTGGAATTCCTGTTTTTATAGCTTTTGCTTTTATTGTTTTTGTTCCACCTATTGAAATAGGTGAAGTATATACTTCTGATGTTGAAGTTGGCTCTGTACCATCAATAGTATAAACAATCGTTGCTCCTGGAGTTCCACAACTTATATTTAATGTTTGTACTGAAGTATATGTACCTGTTCCAACACTAAAAGTTGGTGTTTTAATAAAAGCTTTAACTGTCAATGGAATACTAGCATTTGATATTGTACCGTCTTCAAGTACAGATCTTACTGTATATATATAGTCACTATCTCCTGTTACTTCTGAATCTGTATAGCTTGTACTACTGGTTGTTCCTACTAAAGAACCATCCCTATATACTTGGTAACTAACTATATTAGCCACACCTAAAGAATTATCCCAACCTATAGTGACACTGTTTTCTGGTGTATCCTTTAAGGATACGTTAAGTGGCATTATCTCCTTTGGAAAATATCCAAAATTCTCCCCTTCAGTTCTACATTGCTTTATTAAAACATAGTCATCATTGTTAATTAAACCATCTCCAGTTACATCTCCACCCCATAAATCATCATCAATAGGTAAATCATAGTTTGGATCTTCTATACGTTTTTGTATTATATAATCACTGATACTGATTTTGCCATCTCCATTTACATCCCCAATAATTGATCTTATCCTATAATTTTGGTTAATTGTATCAGAATTTGTCATATCTACTTTTGTAGCCTTTGCTGTTACTGTAATATTTCCAATTATATTTATTGGTCCAGTATATTGAAACCATTCTCCAGGAGTTTGGCCAAATGTCAACCTATAACTTATATTTGCACCTTCTGTTGCAGAACTTATAGTAAGTATTTTTCCTTGTTTATAATTACCTTCTGCAAGACTTAATACTGGGTTTGCCACTGGAGGTTGTATTTTGTAATCACCAGTAATAACATACGAATCTGTCATTCCTGCTTTCATTGCAATTGCTTTGATAGTCATATCATCTGCTACTGTTATAGGACCCGTGTACTCAGTTGAAGTTTCTGTTGGTGTTGATCCATCAGTTGTATATCTTATTTTAGCACCAATTGTAAAACAATTTATTGATACAGTTTGTTGAGTCGAATATGTACCATTCAAGATATTGAAATATGGAATTCCAATTCTTTCTAGTTCTACTGGTACTTGAACTGATGAATTAAACTCGTAGAAATTATTTTCCGATCCCACCATAGTATATATTTTATTATTACATACTATAGCTTTATTAGTGGTTGCAATTCCTGGCACCTCTGATACTTTTGTCCAAGAGTTGCTAGTAGGCTTATACTCATATATTTCTTGAACAAGGTATTTGGAGTCTCCAAAGAAATAGATTTTGCCCTCTAAATTAATTATTGGTTGGCCTCCATAAAATGAGATATTTTCAGGTATATCTCCTAGTACTGAGCTCTTGTTAAGTATTGGATCAAACACTTCAATAGTTTTAATTTCATTAACTCCGTACTGTCCCTTAAAGATATATATTTTTCCATTTGCTGCTACAGAATCTGCATATGTTCTGCTTACATTAAGCTCTGCTTTAGTCACCCAACTATCCGTTTGAGGATTATATTCATGTATCACTCTATTATAATCAGGTGAATTAGTATCTCTATATCCACCTATTAAGTATATCTTACCATTGCATTCCACAATAGATGAACCAGATATTTCTTCTTCCAAAAATGCCTTTGTGTAATCCCAAGTTTTAGTTGCTATATCATAAACATACATTTTGTAAATTGGTTTGCTTAATAGTGCTTCATCAGTTTTGAAAACATATATTTTGCCATTGTATCCAACCATTCTACATCTAACATTTAATTCTGGCCAAGTTGTAGAATCATAAATACTCCATTGATTATTAATAGAATCATACTGTACTAAGTTGTGATTGGACATATCATACATATATATTTTATTATCATAAGTAATCAGATCTTTGTTATAATTATCATTGCTAGTATAAGGATTTCCATTTTTCAAATTCCATTTATTTGTTACAGCACTAGTAGTGCCTAATGCATGATCAACATATAAAGTTATAGATCCTCCATTTACTTGTGAATTAGTTGTAGTGCAAGAAAACTCTTTTCCTTCTTTTGTAAAGTCTACTACTTTGAAATTGATATTTGTTCCAGCAATATCATCATTATTGATATCAGTTATTCGTACATACCATCTTTTTGTGACATCGCTTAAATTTCCTTGCTTTATAAGGTCAGAATAATCAAGTACAATAGTTCCCTGTGTTTCAGTACCGCTTGAACCATCAAAAGAATAGGCTCCTGTATCCTTATTTACTGTAATAGGTGCCCATGTTATTTCTGAATCTGGTGCCGTTACATCTGAATAACCAATCTCATATCTTAATTGGTTTCTTTCTTTGTGCATAACATTAATACAAGCAATTAAAGATGGGGAATTTGTTGTTTTAGCTGTAATCCAATAGAAAGTATTAAAAATACTATCTCTTTGGTGTTGTGCTTCTGGTGCCCCTAATACAGAAGACACTTTGTTAATTGCATCATAAGATACCCAAATGAAGCCATCACTATTATATACATTGGTATTTGTATTCGGATCTACTCCCCAAGTACTTCCCCATGAATTTGCTATTTTAAATGCTCCCTTTTCTCCAACATCCATTTGTCCATTGCTATTTATATCTACCCATATATTATCGTTATAGCCAACTACAATCATACCATGTCCATTAGTTCCACTATAATCTTCAATATATGCACAAGCTCTTCCAACATATTTATCATCTTCACTAGTTAAATCATTATTCGATATAGGTTTATATTTCCAATCTAAAATATCTGTAGTAATCTCAAAAATATATCCATTACTTATTAGTTGTTTAACTTTAGTTAAAGAATCATCTGTTTCATTTTGTATTGGCGTATCTGTTCCATCAGAAATTCTTTCATATCCAGCTTTATCAGCTTTAAAATTCAATGCATTTTTCCAAACATTCTCATTTGTAGCCCATTCTAAGTAATCCTTTTGTGTAATATTGTTTCCATTATACGGGAAATCTTTCCAAGTAGCTATACCTTGCTCTAGAAAAAGCCTATATGCACTAACTTCAGAACTTCCACTATTTACACCTCCATTTATAAGGTTATATGTCCATTTTGGTGAAAACTTCTTTGAATCATCAGTATCATTCTTTACGTCCCACCCTCTTGCCATAGCTGTCATATAAGTAGCTTGATAATATGTAGTTGCAAATGAAGCGCAACTTCCTATTTCTCCTTGGCTACGGATTTCAGGAAAAAATGGAAGTTCTGAATTGTCCACACTATTTGGAAGATACGAAGCCTCAATAGTCGTAGAAGTACTACTTTCTCCTGTAATACTTTCTACTGCAGCACTTTCTGTTGTAGAACCACTAGTTGCTGTAGCATTAGCTGTTGCCTTAGCTGTTATTCCTCCACTTGTTGTATCTGCAATAACTTCATCTCCAACTTTTACCGCCTTACTTTCGTCAATTTTGCTTAATCCCTTTTTTTCTCTTACTTCATTGCTTCTCTCTAAACCTAGTTTATTTGGAAGAATAACTTTTGATCTAATCATATTCTCTTCCATCCACTGCTTTTCTTCTTCTGTAAGTGGTTTTGCTCCATTAACGTGTCCATCGTTTTCAACTGCCATTTGAGTTTCTTCAGTTTCTTGCTTGTCCACATTTGTTGTTGCTAAAACACCTTGAAAGTTTGAGAATACTATTGAGAATACAATTGTATATATTCCCAAAACTTTTGTTAATTTTTTAACATTTTTCATTAATGTACCTCCACATAAAAAATAAATTTGTACTGCTGAAAAAAATTTTATCCAATACATTATATAGTAATAATATTGTTTTTATTGTTTATTTTTATTTAAATTATATATATATTGTATAAATTTAATTCATTTTACATTCTATCATCGACTTATTCCTGGGTAAAGCGATATTCTAATTTGTTTATAAATTCGTTATATAATTGTATTTTTATACTAGTTTTTCAATATAATATCTACGTCACAAATCTGAATTGTAAAAAATTGAATATCTAATTATCGAAGACTTGTACATTACTTGCCGATGATATCTTCACTTCAAACTACTACTTCTAATATACAAATAACAAAAGGACTGCAGCACTAGTTATTCACTTCGTGCCACAGCCCTAATCAGCAGTAATTTATTTACTTGTATTCATCTACAACAAAGTCTGATATCATAGAAAACATTACATATTCAACTCTTCTTTTAAATTCACTAGAAACCGGTGGCATTTCAAAGCCGTAATATACCTTTCCAATTCCAGCAGCTCTATCATTATACCAATTTAAAAAATCGTCTAATTTTTCATCAGTTATTGCGTAGGATTTTTTATTACCATTTGTCAGATATATAGTCAATAAAACATCGTTGCTAGTATCGGCTTTTACATTTACTGCGCAGGAGTCACTTAGATTTGTCCCATCTATTGTTGTAGCTGTTATTGTTGCGGTTCCGCTTGCTACTGCTGTAATCTTACCAGTAGAATCAACTGTTGCTACTGATGGATTACTTGATGTCCAAATAACCTTCTTATTAGTGGCATTATCTGGTGTCACTGTAGCCAATAAAGTAGCACTTTGTCCACTAATCAAGTCCAATGTCTTGTTATTTAAAGCTATTCCACTAATTAAAATTATCGGTTGCTTTACAGTTACAGTGCAAGAAGTAGTTAAATTAGAGCCATCTTCAGTTGTAGCTGTTATTTTTGCAGTTCCAACTGCTACTGCAGTAACATTACCAGTTGAATCAACTGTTGCTACAGCTGGATTGTCTGATTTCCATAATAAATTCTTATTTGCAGCATTATAAGGTTCTACTGATGCAAATAACTGTTCTTTATCACCAATATTCAATGTGTCTACTGTTTTATTTAATGTAACATTACTAACACTAATAGCTTCCATCATTTCTAATTCATCAATAGAGCTATGAACTTGTCCATCATTGGCGGTTATGTTAATTCTATAATACCTATACTTGGTATTATTAGAAAAAGTAAATTCTCGCTTTTCACCTATACTATCGTCCCAATCTAGCTGATCAATTCTACTATCTATAACTGTCCAGTTTTCATTATCATTAGACCCCTCAAAGGTCCAAGATTTAGGTGAAGAATTATTATCTGGTGCAGTCCTGCTTTTAATAGTATACTTATTTACCTTTTTTTCATTTCCAACTCCAAAGTCTACCTTTAACCACCCTGCTACTGATCCACTAACAGTAGCCCAACAGTTTCCATTAATGCCCTCATAGGGTATATCAAGATTTCTGTTAAATGCTTTCCATGCAATATAATCCACACTCCAGTCACTACTGGAACTAACAGTAACTCCATCTGTTGTATATCCATTCATTTTAGGAATTAAGTTCTCACTATATGTAGTAGTTCCAGTTGTTCCTTCAGCCATAGCATTAGTATAAGTTCCTAAGAACATTCCTAAGAACATAATTAATGCAATGGCTAATTTGTTTATTTTTTTACTTTTCATCATTTTTCCTCCCGTTATATCCATAATTTTATATTATTTACACTTTAAAGTATAAAGATAGTTTTCTTCCTTTTCAACGAAAATGATTTTCTATGATTCTACATATATCTACAGATTCCCAGTAGCCTTAGCCCCTCTTCTATTTATTTATTTATTTATTTATTTATTTATTTGTATAAGTTCCAATAATGTTTCTACCTTTAATCTGCTAGTCCTCATCACTTTTATAAAAGTAACGTAAACTTTTAATCAGGATATATAGCCCTTAGCAATAAACTTTAAATAATAGAATCTCGTATATAATTAGATATTTCATAATATACTATCAATAGACACAAACGAACACTTGTTCTTTTGAAAATATTAGGCTATAATAAAGTTATTAAAATACAAAGATTGGTGATTTAATTATGGAAATAAGTGAAAAGCTAAGAATTTTATCTGGAGCAGCTAAATACGATGTATCCTGCTCATCCTCTGGTTCAAATAGAAGTCCAAAAAAGGGAGCCATTGGTTCTGTTTCCCCAAGCGGTATATGCCATAGCTTTACCCCAGATGGAAGATGTATATCTCTGCTTAAAATACTATTAACAAATTACTGCATATATGATTGCTCCTATTGTATCAATAGAAAATCTAATGATATTGAAAGAGCCTCCTTCACTCCAGAAGAAGTTGTAAACATAACTATGAACTTTTACAGACGTAACTACATAGAAGGCTTATTCTTGAGTTCTTCAATTATTAATAATGCAAACTTCACCATGGAACTGCTAATAAAAGTAGTAGAAAAACTAAGGAATGAGCATAATTTCGGAGGCTATATTCACCTAAAAGCTATTCCTGGAGCAGATGAAGCTCTTATACAAAAGGCTGGCTCTCTTGCAGATAGAATGAGTGTGAATTTAGAATTACCTTCATCAAATTCGCTAAAGCTATTAGCCCCTGATAAAAGTAAAACTGATATTTTGAAGCCAATGGGAGATATAAAGAGGAATATTGCTATCAATAGATATGAGCGTAAAAAGTATAGAAATTCACCTATATTTGTACCTGGTGGACAAAGCACTCAGCTTATCGTTGGAGCTACAAAGGAAAGCGATTTAAATATACTAAATCTTTCAGAAAACTTATACAACAAATTTGATTTAAAAAGGGTTTATTATTCTGCCTATATTCCAGTTAACACTGGGAAAAATCTTCCTGAGCTTAAAGCCCCTCCAACCCTTAGAGAGCATAGGTTATACCAAGGGGATTGGCTTTTACGAGTTTATGGCTTCAAGGCTGAAGAATTGTTAAACGAAAAGAACCCTAATTTTGATATAAACTTTGACCCTAAAACCACTTATGCTTTAAATAATATGGATTTATTTCCTGTTGAAATCAACAAAGCACCTTATAAAACCCTTATAAGAATTCCTGGAATCGGAATACGAGGAGCTCAAAAAATAGTAAGCGCCCGTAGAGTTAATTCCTTAGATTTTTGCGACTTAAAGAAGCTTGGGGTAGTCCTTAAACGAGCTCAATATTTCATTACCTGCAAAGGCAAATACTATGGTCAAGTTGCTTTTGATGATGTAGCTATAAAAAAAGTCCTTACTCCTAGAATCGATTTAAATCTAGTGGATCAAGAGGTAGAGCAATTAAGCTTTTTTGATAATACCGATATCTTCGACAGTACATTTTTAAACAACGACCTAAGCAATACTAATTTTATTGAGGATAACAGCAGTAAACTACTCCTTCCTAAGGGCTCTTCAACTAATAAATTGCTACTATTAAATGATAAATCCAGTTCATTAACAGGTGAATTATAGAACTCCTTCTTTAAATAATTATAACAACATTCTAATTACAATTAGGATTATCCTTATAGATATTCAAAATAAAGACTTTTATTATCCATAAAAGTTTTTATTGATACAACTATTTGATGTTAATAAATTTAGTAATAGGCTGAGGATTGGCTCTGTTTATCTATAGGTCACAGAAGGTTTTCTTAAAAATATAACTTATAGGAGGTTTTTCTAGTTTGAAAGAATTTATATATGATAATAGCTTTGAAGGATTACTTACGGCTGTTTTTTATGCTTATAGCTGCAAAGAAGAAGCTATCATAACAAAAAATAGGGATTATCTTCCCTCTTTGCTTACTGAGATTTCAGAGATATCAACTGAATATGATAAATTTGATAGAGTCTATAAAAGTATAGTAGAAAAACTTGATAATGATACCTTGATGAATGTTTATCATTTGTATCTTAGTGATATTCCCAAATCTGATACTCTCATACTAAACTATATCAAGCTTTGCTATAAGTATGGTACCAGAATAAATTTAGCAAAAAACAATGATGTTATAATTTTAGTTGATAAATACACAAGAAGAGTTTTTGGTGAAGCTCATCTATTAACAGGTCTTGTGAGGTTTCAAGAAATTGCTCCACTTAGCTTTTATGCTTCAATAGAACCTAATCACAATGTTTTGCCATTGATAATAGATCATTTTACAAATAGGTTTTCTGATCAAAATTTTATAATTCACGATTTAAAAAGAGAACTAGCCATTATATACAATAAGAAATCTGCTATTATAAGTAATTTAACAAAAGATGAAGCAAAAGCCTTAGAAGCTTTCACAGGCAACGATGGATTTGAAGGCCTTTGGAAAACCTTTTATAATTCTGTTAATATAGAAGAACGTAAAAACCCTAGACTCCAAGCCCGCTTGATGCCTAGACGGTATTGGAAGCATCTTACGGAACTTAAATAAAAAAATCCACCGCAGCATTGCTTCTGCTGTAGTGGATTTTCTTAATTTAATGTAAAAAACATTATTTATTTGAAAATGAAAATTTATTAAATCTGTACTTTACAGTAAAGCAAAATTATAAATGCTTAACTATCTAACAAAGCTAGGGAACAAAAATCAAAAATTGTAAGGAAAGTATCGTTATAAATAATTAGCTAACTGGTTATATATATAATCTATTTCATTTACAATTTCCTCTGGCCTTAAATTTCTATCCTTAATGAAACTATAGTCCAAGCTATTTTTTCTTAGCTTATCAAGCCAATCAATTACTTCCTTACTAGAATAATCACCTTTTCGCATCATAATATCATAGATTAAAGCGTATTCATTATTTATCCTAGTATCAAAAACAACTGGATCATCAGTATTTATAGTTACAATTACCTTTTCCTTCTCAGGTGAACTTAAATTGCTGATATAGTAATCCTCGAAAGATTTGAATTCTCCGATTATCAAATTTGATGTAGGGTTGGTCTCAACGATGATTTGCCTATCCCCTATTTTTTTAATCATTATTTCTTGAATTCGTTTGTAGTTTTCTATTGTATCCTTGTCGATATTTATAGTAACATTTTTGTCTAATTCCTTGATAAAATATTTGCACTGCATCGCTTTATAAATCATTTGTGATGACCATATAATATTGTTGAAGTCATCCTCTACAAATTCAGCATTACCTTTGCAAGGTTCATTCATAATATAATATTTCTTTTTAGTGTATTTCTGCAATGCACATACTTTTCTATCTTTCTCCATAACTACATTAGTATAGCAGCCTTTATTCATAAGCTTCATATAATAAGCTTTGTACAATTCTCTTACATTAACACTTTCTGTGAAGCCAAATATGTACTCTACTGCATCATAAATTCGCTGTTCCAGTAATGATATACTGTCTAAATCAATCTTTTCCTCTATTAAAAGATTCCATTGCCACAATAAATTATCTAGATATTCTCCAGCATTAATGCAGACTACTTGGTTAAATTCTGCCCATTTATCTATATTTATTCCCAGGGCAATAGCATGTCCTAATCTATCTGCAGATTTATAATTAAATAGCTCAATTGTTTCATCTATATGCCTTAAGCCACTTAGTAAATCCCTAAACTCCTCACCAACATGATTAGTAAAGCCTATTTGCTTTAGATAGCTTCCTTTTCTACTATTTCGGTTTTTTATGGCGTCTATGCTTCTTAAATAATTAAAAGCTTCTCTAAAAGCATAGGGCTCTGCTTCATTCTCTTTACTTGCTGTATCTACTCCTACTAAATAGTAGTCTAGCAAATCTATATTACACCTAAGTTCCCCTATAATTTTTGCCTGCTGTAAATATTCCTTTTGTTGATTAAATAAATAATCTAAACAATTATTCTTTAATTCATCATCATAGGCACATTTATCCTTGTTCTTATCTTTCCGTTTAATAAAATGAAATACGATACCCATAAGTGGAACTTCTTTATATTCACCATTGCCAAAGCCGCCTTCTTTCAATACTCTCTTGTATTGCTGAAAAATATCCATCAAAAGTTTTACTACTGCTTCTTTGTCACTGCTGATTCCCAATCTTATCTCAAACTTTTTAATGTTTTGGCTTTTAGTTTGACTATAAAAACTCTCATAAATATAGTTTTTTATTTCAATTAAACTTTGCCTTTTATAAAAATCTTGAAATGTATCAAGGCCCTTACCTGAGGATGGCCCTTGTACAATTTGCCTATAAACTATGTTTTTAAACTTAACATAATGCCAAAATAATTTCTTAAAGCACTGATCCTTATCGGTTTCCCAAGAGTTATTGTCAATGTACTTCATAGCTTCAAAAACTAATGCTTGCTCTGGCAAAACTATTCCTTGAAATTTATATTTTAATATTATATCTTCATTTTTTATATGATAAAACTCTTCAAATAACCCTGTTAATATATCCTCTGACAATATTGCGTTTGTTACTTTACTAGTAGCCTTGCCTTTTCCTTCATACGGCGTATCTATATGAGAATTGTGGACAAGATTACTTTCCCAGAGCATAACTTCTCCTTCATAAGAATCATCTATATCCCCTTTCTTTATCATACCTAGATATAAATCGAATTTTTTAGTTATTCTATAGATTGCTTCTTGTATAGCTTCTATAGAAATACTATCGTCTTCATCAAAGCTATATTCTTCATCTTGTATATGCCTTAGTACCTTACTTATTATCAAGGTTATCATTTCATCGTCAATAACCTTTTCTATGAACTGAGAAAAATCCTTAATTATCCCACTTCTTTTATACTCTCGTAAATACATAGCTAATAATATACGAAGCAATCTAAATAAATACACGCTTTTTTCAAAGTTTATTTTTCCATAGCTGTAGTTGTTTTTTAGCTGTGCAAATATGCTTTGTCCTTTATTCTTTCCACTTTTAGAATTTGTTTTTGGAAAATTACGATTCATCAAGGTTGTCCATAAAGCTGTAAAACTTTTACTTGCAACTACATGCATATGTAATTCCGCTGTTCCTTTTTCAAGAACCTTCTCTAGCAGCGAATCTGTAGTATATAGCAAGGTGTCCCACAAAACCATGTCCGAGATATTAGTTAGCCCTTTACTTATAAGATAAGCTCCTATTAAAACATCTACATCCATCATCTGTTTTAATATATACCACTGAAATTTATTATTAGTCTTACTGCCAACTTCAAGAGACTTACTATTTGAACTGGATATATAATCATATCTTTCACTATATTCCTTTTCATTTCCATCGATATATAGTTGTCCACTTCTTATCTTAAAAAAATCATTGGCTATCTCTTTACATAGACTAAAATAATAATCCTCTCTAGGCTTTTTATTATATTCTGCTCTCCACTCCATGTTAGCGATTAGGTTAAAGCTATCTAGTTTTATCCCTATCATACCTTCTCGTAATTCGTTATATAGTTCCTTTAAACACTCTAAATGATCATCCTTATTAAATTCCTCATCTATAAAGTTAGGGTTTACAAAAGAATATTCGGAATTCAAAACAGCAGTTTTTAGCTTTGTCTTTTGATATAAAAATGCACTATTTATGCTATTCATTTATTTTTTCTTTTAACTCCTTATCATAAAACTAAAAGCTCATTTTCGTAGGTTGATATAAACTCTTCATTATCAGGTGTAGCAACTTCCTTTAATAAATTTATCTTATCCATATTTCCTATTCTGTACCATCTTCCAATTAAAATCTTTGAAATTCCATACATCTTTTCTTTAAAATTATTCTTATCAATGTCTTTGCATATATTTACGACCTCTTCATCAGAAGTAACCTGTTTTAGTACACCTATGGCATTTTCTTTAAATGGTTCCCTTATAACAGACCTGCGTAAAAATTCACTTACCATAAATTCTATTTTACCTGGCTCATCAAGCTTTGATTTTTTATTTCTATTTACGATAACTGGTTTAAGGATAAACTGCTCTGATAATTTTGATTTCTTATTTACAATAATTGGTTCAAGAATACGACTCTCTGATAATGAGTCGTTAGATATTAACGGAATCTCAGAATTATTTATAACTGAATTTAATTTATCTTGTAATTCTGTATACTCAGCTAATCCTATAACTGGCTCTACTGATTTATTTTTATTAATCCTGTTATAGAATTTTTGATTTACTTCCTTTATACTCTGAATTAATTCTACAGCCTTCTCAGATGTGATACTGTTTCCTGATGTTTGTATTTTATAAGTTAAATACTCAGCTATGATTGTATTAATTTTAACTAATTCCTTCCTCATGTTTTGCCAATCTTCTGATTCTGCATATGTTAAAATTTCATTGAAGGTTCCATCACCGAAAACCTCATCATTCCTCAATGAATTTACTATATCTTTAATCTCCCTACATCTTTGAGAAACACTCTTCTTAGAGTTATCACTTGCTGTTAATATTTCGTTACATACTAGATGATATCTTGAGGTTTTCAATATCTCCTCTAAACCACGAACTCTATAATATTCTTGTTCTTGGCTCTCAAGAATTTCATGAACTATATTATCAGTATTTTCATGATCAAAGAATATACCAATTCCTCTTTCAGAATAGTTTTCTGCAATGGTATTTATAGTATTTAACTTATCTCTAATATCTGAAATTAAATAATAATCTAATTTATTAATGTTAAATATACCTTCTATAAATCTTGATTTTTCTTTTACTTCATCAGCTGAAATAGCTTTAATAATACTTAAAGCTACTGCTTTAAGCCTATTTCTAATATCTGCATGTACTTTTCTATCTCTTATTATCAATGGTAAACATACCTTATATAACCTTTGGAAATAGTAGAAATCATAAAAATATTTAAAATCTATTGAATTATAACTTATATAATCTTCAGATCTCTTATATATACATATATTTTTAAAACTCCATGTTTTTTCATCTTCTTTTATTTTACTTCCAAGGAATACCTTAGCTAAGTCATAAAATAATTGAATAAAAGCACACTTATCCTTATTTAATTTTTCCATTTTTCGATTTTCTTTTAAAGCTGATATCGTAAGTAGGCTTGTAGATACATTAAAGTTAAAATACTCATAATAATCACTACCTGTTAGGATTAATCGGTTTCCATTAATTTCTAAGGTGGAGTGATTTTTATTTAACTTTAAGATATCTCGAATATCAAAGCCATCGTTATTGTTAACAAGCTCTATATTGCTATTATAAAAAGCTTCAAATAACTTAGTGTACATATTGTAGTTATTAAGATAAATTTCTTGATAATCTCCATAGCCGAAAAACTTACTAGAAGTGCTGCTAACAACCTGTAATTTAGGTTTATCGAGACCATCACAGATTTCTTCTAACTTATAATATAAATTTATTAATCCTCTTGGATTTCCACTCAGAATATACGCATAATCAAATGCTTTTAATTCCTTGAGGTCTTTCCTATGTTCAGAACTATTTTGTAACTTTAAAATTAACTCATTATATGAATTGTTATCTGCTACATCTAAATGATATCCATCATATGGTCTTCTTGTCTCATTTTTATCTAGATTAAGTTCTTCAATTTTTTTTACTATACTACTTACATCAATCAGCGGTTCTATAAAATACTTCAGTAAACTGCTCTTTTCATATTCTCCAGTAGTCTGTTCATCACTTTTCCCTTTATTTACTTCTATTATCAATATTTTATCAATCAATTCATATAATTTTGGCATTTTACCCTTACCAAAAGGTGTAAAATGCAACCTGTCCATAAGTTCCAAATCTTTCAACTCAAACCTATACTTATATGGCAATACCTTGCCTAATATATCATCAGCACGTCTTACTATATTATTAAATATAGTATTGTTATTATTAGCTTTAGTGTCTTTCTCTAACTGACTTGGAATGTTGCTCTTTTTCCATAAATCTATAATTAAAGATTCACTAAAGGTAGCATAATCACCCAAAACTATACAAACTATATTAGGGTGACTTAAATAATTTAATATTAACTCTAATATCTCAGGCCCTTTCTCAGGACACAAATCTACGTCATCAAAAGTTATAAAAATCATTGGTTCATTGATTCCAGAATCATCACTGCTCTTACAGCTTCCTCTCTTCACATTACATAGCTCTTCTATAAATTCTCTAAAGGATTTTTCTAAATTTCTATCAGCACTACTTATTTTTTCATTTATCTTATCATACTCATACCTACTTTCAGTAATAGCTGATAAGTTTTCCCGATAAAACTTTCTTGAATGGATATAATTTGTTTTTAATTCTTCATATTTCGTATATAAACCATCGTTTTTTATATCATTACAATAATTAATATTTTGAGAATTATCCTTTTTCCATTTCTCTATATCATTTTCAAAGCTATAAATTATCCACCCTAAAGCGTTATCTTCTACATTAAATTTTGATGGATCGATTATATTTAAAATAGAATCTAAGTTTTTTTCAGAGTTATTATTTCTTAATGAATTATAAATGGTTAACGCTACTGAGGTTTTTCCTGAACCCCTTCCCCCTAATATTGAAATAACATTATTAGGTCTTTCTTTATCTCTAATTTTATCTTTACTTGCACATTCTTTTTCTTCACGCTCTGCATTTCCTCTGAATTTTTGTATCTGAGCTTCAATTCCAGCTAATATCGCTCTTCTTTCCTTAGGCAAATTATCAATACTTAATTTGCCTGACCCTATCATGTCCATAGCCATCTTCCCCCATAAAATTCTATTATTATCTAAATTATATTATACTTTTAAACCCTATTCCATCAATATGTTGATGGTTTATTGTAAATTATGTTAGAATTAATCGAAATATTAAAGACAGGAGGATAATTATGAAATTTTTAGATGTATTACAAGAAGCTGTTTATGATATTATTGGATTTATACTTCCATGACTAATTACTATTCCATTTATAATGCTCGTAATAAACAGCAATTTCTCTTATAGCTCTATATATTATTTATATCTTGATATAAGCAACTTTAAAGGATTATTACAATCAATGAACCTTCCATTAACCTACTATATTCCAATATTAATCGTAGCCTATATAATTGGAATCTTACTAAAGCATTTAAGCATTGGCTTCGGCATATCATGGACATGGGTTGCTAATAAAATAAAGAGAATATTTCCGTTTAAAGCAAAGCTCTTTTTTAGCAAAAATAAATTGGTTACAAAGGATATTAAAGTTTCAGCAAAATATGTAAAATCTTTAGGTAAATTTATTACCTCATCAATAGATCCTAACAATGCTTCAGCAAGTAATGTACAAGCTTCAGTAAGTCAACTCGAAACCTATGCAGATAATATAATTAAGGAAGCAACGAATATCGACACTGCTCTATCAACAACTCCACCTTCCACAGCTAAAAGTTCTTCGGAGATCATTTTATCTGTACTTAAGGATAACTCGGATACATTATCAGACAGGTACAAGCTACCTAATACTACTGTAGCAAGTCATGGCAATTTAAAAGAACAGTTTAAAAATGATAAATTTTTAAAAGATTATGCTCGTACTATGTCACGTTTTAATAGTAATATTAGCACTAATCCTAATACCTTAACGCAAAAGTATATTGCTAAAACAAATTTCTTTAGTTCTTTAGCAACATTATTTTTTATAGAATTTTTAAATTCTGTAATTTCACTAATTGTATATATTTTTTATAACCATGCTCCTAATGTCCTAACTGTACCCAAAATAACTTTTTCTATTTTACTCCCATCGATTTTGTTAGGTCTATTTTGTGCTTGTTACAAAGAATTCAAGGATCATAATAGATACCAAGAAAAAGAAAATTATCTTTACTTACTTGAAACTTACTATAAAAAATAACCTAAAACTAAAAGACCAGCAAACAACCTGCTGGTCTTCTATTTAAATTTCTATCAATTTATAATCTATTTATTATTTTGTCTGCACTCCAGCTAATCTGCTGCCATCCTTTGCATCAATCCAAACAGCATTGTCATTCTCAAAAGTAACAATATAAGCTAATCTTGTTGATGAACTTGAAGAATTAGTATTCTTTTTGACTATACGTAGCTTTACTGATTTTATAGTTTCCTTTCCTGAAAGCGTTATGGCTGATTCCTTAGCATCATCTTCTGAAAGTTCTACACTAACTGACTTAGGTTCCTTAGAATAAAATTGCTTAGAGATACAAGCAATTTCACCTGTAGCCTTATCAAAAATTACTTTCGCAAAATCTCCATCAAAAGCATATCCTTCATAGCTTCTTGGAAAAGTAAAATCTATATATTTATCACCAATTCCTGATGCAAAATTCTCTTCATCGTAAAAGCTAATATTAAGACATTTTAAAATATCCTTAGCTCTTTTTCTTAGTGCATCTAGATTTGGCTCCTCCTTCATATCATTTTCAGAACTGGATTTTATAAATTCCACCATTTCATTATTTGTATACTTTACTAATTCACCAGCTTCATCTAGTTCAACCTCTAACTTTTCATCTGAAACTATAAGTTTTTTTTGCCCATGTATATTAGTATCCTTCTTAAATGTGCTATCAGATGACAATTTCTTTGCCTTTATATCACTAGAGCTTGTCTTTTCTAATTGATTTATTAAAGAAATAATTTCTTCACTCTTATCCTTAGCCAATTTTTCTTTTGAGGAAGTAAATATAGAGAAGCTTTTTCCTGAACCGGTATTGGCTATCATATCTTTACCCACGACATTATATGCCGCTAATCCAATTGCCAATGTTGAAATAAGTGCTAATATAATATATTTTTTTCTCATGTCTCTAGTCTCCCAAATATTTTATAATGTCCCATAATTAAAGTTTTATTCATTGAAAGATTTTTCATCTTTTGAAGTTGCTATTCATAAGCACTGAAACTTACTAATAATCAACTTGAATAAGTTAAGATTCTACTAAATCTACTAAAACTGATTATTAAAACTTATTCATTCAATAATGTGTAATTCGACCTTTTATTATAATTTCTCCTTACTTACGCTAATATCCTCTTTTTTATCTTCACTATATATAAAAGAAATTATAAGTGCAGCTATAAGTACTGCATCCACCACCCATATTGCTTTTTCCTTTAAATTTGTCACAGCCAAAGCACCTAAAAGTATTCCCACTAAAAAAGCTAAAAGAATATAAGTATATCCTATTGCTCTTTTAAGGCCTTTCTTATCCTTTTTTACAATTGCTCTATAATAATTTTCCGCACAGAAACGCATATTTCCAGTACAAAATATGCTTGCATAATTATCATCTGTACCAAACTTACGAAAAGCACAGTACTGCAAGGATGCTGCAAAAGACAGAAGGGTGTTAGCTATTATTGGCGGATAAGAACATGGCACCAGCCCTACTATAAATAGAGTTATTATTTCAATAATTAAAACCCATCGTTTCCATAACAACTGCTTTTCTTTGCAATAAAAATAGAATATATGCCAAGCTATAAAAATCCCTATCCAAAAGGACACTATAGGCACCATCGCATGAGTCATTCCTAAGTAATCCTTCTCTGCTCCTCTAACTACCATAAGTACAAAATTTCCTGTTTGTCCTGTAGCAAATACATTTCCACGAAGAATATAGGAATATACATCCATAGCGCCTCCAACTAATGTAAGCAATATTCCAAAACCTAACCTCTCTGTTATCTCTAAATCTTGTTCTTTAGCTGTCACTGTAATACACCTTATCCTTTTAAATAATCTTTTTTCCTATGTTAACCCTTATGGTAATTGTCCCATTTGGCTAATAACCATCTTATAATATTTGCCCTTTTTCTCCATAAGGTTTTGATGATTTCCACTTTCTAATATTTTTCCGTCGCCTATTACCATGATACAATCTGAATCTCTAATAGTAGATAATCTATGAGCTATTAAAAAGCACGTGCGATTCTTCATCAAGGTTAACAAAGCCTTCTGGATATCCTTCTCTGTCTTTGTATCAACACTACTAGTAGCTTCATCTAAAATTAGAATAGGACTATCACATAATACTGCTCGAGCAATGGATATAAGCTGTCGTTGACCTTGGCTTAAGTTATCTGTGGCTCCAGATACCATTGTATAATAACCTTTTGGCAATTTATCAATAAAATCGTGGGCATGAGCTATTTTAGCTGCCTTAATTACCTCTTCATCAGTAACATCCTTTTGTGAATATCGAATATTATCCATAATCGTTCCAGTAAAAAGACAAGTATCTTGTAAAACCACTGAAAAACATTTTCTAAGACTATCTCGTTTAAGATCTGTAATAGGCTTATTATCAATTAAAATTCTACCACTACCTGAATCATAAAAACGAGTAAGAAGATTAACGATAGTAGTTTTTCCAGCACCGGTTTCTCCTACCAAAGCAACTATTTCTCCAGCTTTAACATTAAAACTTATATTCTTTAATATTTCATTGCTCTTATTATATGAAAAGCTTACATTTTCAAAGGTTACTTCACCTTCTGGATTATCTATATCTATAGCATTTTCTATATCCGCTGCTTCTTCCTGAATATCTAGAATTTCAAAAACACGTTCTGCTCCAGCAAGAGCTGATTGAATAGTATTAAACATGCCAGCAACAGCATTAAGCGGGTGAGTGAATTGCTTTGAATAACTCATAAAACTAACAACAGTACCAACAGCAACGCCATATTTCACTGATAAAAAACCACCTACTATTGCAACTACAGCGAAAATGAAATTATTTATAACATTCATAAGTGGCATCATATGCCCTGCCCATGTCTGTGCTTTATTACTACTCTGGTATAGCTTTTCATTAGTTTCTTTAAATTGTTTTAGTATGTCTTCTTGCTTTCCAAAGGCTTTCACCATTTTTAACCCTAATATATTTTCCTCAGTTATTCCATTCAATACTCCTAAATTCTTTTGCTGTTCTATAAAATAACCTCGACTTTTCGATGTAATGGTGCGAGTTAAAGTCATAACAAGAGGAATACATAATAAGACAACCAAAGTAAGAGGTATATTAAGAGTCATCATAACTACAAAAGAGCCTACAAGAATCAGTATACTAGATATCAATTGAGTAGTGGTTTGTGCAATGGTAGAACTAATATTGTCTACATCGTTTGTAATTCTGCTCATTGTATCACCATGAGACCTTGTATCATAGAATTCTAGAGGAAGCTTTTGCATCTTCTCAAAAAATTCCCTTCTCAATACAAAGACAAGCTTTTGTGAAACCTTCAGCATAACAACTCCATTAAAGGAGGAAATAAATAAATTAACTATATGTAATGTAACGATTATCATCAATAGCCATATAAACATATTTGTATCTACACTTCTTGTCTGAAACTCAAAGGTATTAAAGGTCTTTCCAATGAGATAAGGAATTCCAACAGAGACTGCTGATGAAATAATTGTAAGGATCATAGCTACAAATATCGGTTTGGCAAAGCGCATATATATTTTTATCACTCTCATTACCGTATCTTTTGCATTTTTAGGTTTTTTAGAAGGTGCAAAACGCTGCATTCCCCCCATTGGTCTTCCTCCGATAGACGGTGCTTTCATCTCTTGTTTTGAAAAACTTTGAGCCACAGCTTACACCTCCCTACTGCTTTCTATTTGTGTTTTATAAATATCTCTATAAACTTCGCAAGTATCCATAAGCTCATCATGAGTTCCATAACCAACCTTTACACCATTGTCCATAACTAAAATCCTATCTGCAGCCATAGCTGTTCCACAACGTTGAGTAATGGTTATTATTGTTTGCTTATTTTCTTTGGAGTTCAAATTCTTCCTTACCTTAGCTTCAGTTATTGCATCCAGAGCACTAGTCACATCGTCTAATAAAAGTATAGAAGATTTTTTAAGAATTCCACGAGCTATGGAAATACGTTGTTTTTGTCCTCCAGAAACATTAACACCACCACTGCCTAGAAGGCTTTCAAAACCACCTTCCATCTTTTCAATAAAGCTTCCCTCTGCTTTATTTACAGCCTCATATATCATTTCATCAGTAGCATCCTTGTTTCCCCATCTAATATTTTCCGCAATAGATCCTGAAAAAAGCATTGGTTTTTGAGGCACAATAGCAATATTACTTCTCACGGAATCAATATCTAACTCTGTTATATCGTGTCCATTAACAAGAATTTTTCCACTATTCACATCGTAAAATCTTAAAAGTAACCAAGCGATTGTGGATTTCCCACTACCTGTTGGTCCAATAATTGCTAAACTTTGTCCACTTTTTATAGAGAAGGATAAATCCTTTATAGCAGGCACACCACTGCCACTAGGATATGCAAAGGTAACCTTTTGAAATTCAATATCACCATTTAATTCTTTTTCTTCACCACTACTAGTAAAATCACTTTTACAATCAAAGATTTCTTTAATACGAGCAGTAGAAGCTTTAGTTCTAACAAAGGCATTAAATATGTTTGTTATCATAATCAAAGAAGTTAGAATTTGAGCCATGTAAATAGTAAAGGCCGTTATGTCCCCAGGGCTTGCCATCTCTAAGGAAAATAATTTGCTTCCAATAAAAATTACAATGACAGTTCCAATTCCAACAATAAAGGTTATAATTGGTGACACTAAGGTCATTATCATTTGAGAAGACACACCCTTCTCCATTAAATTGATATTTGAGTTTTCAAACTTATCTGTTTCTTTTTCATAGGTTCCAAAGGCCTTTACCAAACGCACACCTATAAGATATTCCTGAACAACAGAATTCACCTTATCCATAGCCTTCTGCAATTGATAAAAACGAAGATAACTAAGCTTCATGCTTACTATAATAATAACAACAACCAAGAAAACAACACTGTAAATTATAAGGCTTAATCGAAAATTCAATAGACTTGCAAATACAATACTCCCAATACAAGTAATTGGTGCCTTCAAAAATATACGCATAATTCCATTTACAAATTGAACAACTTGAGAGGTGTCATTAGTCATACGAGTAATAAGCGATCCACTTTCAATTTTATCAGTGCTCACTTCTGAAAAACTTATAATCTTTTCAAATAAATCGTATCTTAAATCTGCTCCAACACGCTGTGATACCTTGCTTGCCAAAATATTTCTAGTAACTGCGAAACCTGCTCCTATTGCAGTAATCGTAAGCATCAGCCCCCCCCAATAATAAACATTAGAAAGTGCCCCTTCATTGATACCTGTATTAATAATATTGGACATAAGTGTTGGAGACAGTAAATCACATATAGCTTCAAGAGCTACACAAAAAACAGCTGTGAGAAATGGCACTTTATATAACTTAAAATACTTACTATACAAATTCATCTTTCCTATCAACTTCTTTCGTTCAAAGTCTAAATATTCCATAATAATTATACATCTTTTTGACTTCTAAAAAACAACTAATCAAAGTTATCCTTTGAGGAAACAATTAATATATGTCGGCGAATAGCCGGTTGTACTAATTAACAATAGAAATTGACTAATAGAGAATACTACTGAAAAGCTAGGATTTTTAAATTAGTATAATCACCAGATGTAACCACTTGGAGGAGTAATAATGAAAAGATTAATAAGAATATTTGCATTATTTATGATTCTAATATTGATTGTTATGCAAACAAATAATACTAAAAATAGCATATTTGCTAGTGAAAATAGAAAAGTAGCCAATATTGCAATAGGAATGTATGATTTTGAAAATCCACAAATGAAGTCTATTCAACAAAAGTTTATAGATATCCAAAACAAAAATCAGGATAAAGTGAACTTTAGTTTTTATAATGGCAAAAATAACTTATCTATACAAGTGGCAATAGTAGACTCTTTACTTTTAAATCCCACTATTGATTTTATGGTAATTGGACTAAGTAACCCACCAAGTGATGTAATAGAAGATATTATTCGTAAAGCTAGTTTACGAAATATGCCACTAATTATGCTCGATGTTGATCCTAAAATAGCATCAAAACTGTCTAAGGAGTATAGTAAAGTTGTATTTCTTAAAGGTAAACAGGGAGAAGTTGGGATTGTTCAGGGGGAAATTCTTGTTGATCAATGGAATAATAATAAAGTTATGGATAAAAATAAAGATAACATATTGCAATATATTATGTTAAAAGGAGCAACTGACAATCCAGTGGCCAATGATAGGGTAAAGTATTCTGTTTCAACAATTAATGAAGCAGGAATAAAAACACAAGAGCTTGCACTAAGAGTTGTTAATTGGAGTAAAGAAATAGCTAAAGGGACTATTGAATCATTGTTACTTCAATACGCTGGTAGTATTGAGGCAATAATTGCAAATGATGATACTATAGCATTAGGAGCTATTGAAGCATTGCAAAAATATGGTTATAATAAAGGAAATAAAGCAAAATATATTGATGTTGTTGGCGCTGGCGGATCACAAGAAGCCCGAGATTTAATTGATAAAGGATTTATGACTGGTACTGTTAATATTAATTACGAGGCTCAAGCTGAAGCAGTTTATAAAATTGCAATGAACTTAATTAATAATGTAAGCCCTATAAAAGATACAAATTATACAATTAGTGAAGGATTTGTTGTAGTTACAGGAAGTTATTCTCCATACACAAAGAAAAATAATATTTCATCATGAGAATTATAGGTGGCCAGTCCCACCTATAATTTTCTTAGACTACATTTCAACATCATATCAAACATAGCCTTTAATTTGTTAAAATCAAAGATTTATATTTAATGACTTTGTGTATTGTATATCCTAGTCACCCTTATATGCACCTCTAAGCAATTTAATCTCCTCAGCATATTCAGGAACTTCATTTGGAGTTTCAAGGAAAAAAGGTATACCTTTAAGTTTTGGATGATTGATTATCCTTGTTATAGCCTCTAGACCAATAAATCCTTCCCCAATTTTTTCGTGGCGATCCTTGTGGCTGGTAAACGGATTTTTGCTATCATTTAAATGGATAGCACGAAGTTTATCAAGGCCAATAATCCTATCAAACTCTTCAAGAACTCCATCTAAATCATTGACAATATCATATCCCGCATCATAAACATGGCAAGTATCTAAACAAACACCCATTTTATCTGAAAGGGTTACTCTATCTAAAATTTCTTTAAGCTCTTCAAAGCGGCTTCCAACTTCCGTCCCTTTTCCAGCCATGGTTTCAAGAAGAACTGTTGTTGTTTGCTCTGGCTTTAAAACTGTATTAAGCAAAGTAACTATATAATCAATCCCTACCTCTAATCCTTGCTTAACATGACTGCCAGGATGAAAATTATAAAGGTTATTTGGAACGTATTCCATTCTGATTAAGTCATCGGTCATTACTTCCAGTGCAAATTCTCTAGTTCTCTCCTCAGCAGAGCAAGGATTTAAAGTATAAGGTGCATGAGCTAAAATCTTAGCAAAGTTTTTTTCCTTTATAAATTCAAGAAAAGCTTCTACATCCTTTTCATCGATGTCCTTTGCCTTTCCGCCTCTAGGATTTCGAGTGAAAAACTGAAAAGTATTTGCATCAATACTTAAGGCTTCCTTTCCCATATGCTCAAAACCCTTTGTTGAAGATAAGTGACAACCTATATTTAACATTAGCAATTCCTCCTATTCTAATTTTGGTGATAGTGGTTGAAACTTATTTTAATTACTTCGAGTTGGCCTACCGTTTTGATTTTTTATATAAAACAACAAAGATAATTATCCCAACACCTATAAGCATAAAACTTCCATAGTATACTTTTCTCAAAATAACCTCAATTTTCCCTTTACCACTTTCATCTGTAACAATACCAGTTGTTACACCATTTAATGTCATTGTCCCTCTCTCTTTAAAGCTACCCAGTGAAATTTCCCACAATGGGTTTGGAGACTCACAATAGTTTAATAATACAGTATTTCTATTTGAATTTGTTAACTGAAATTCTCGCTTCATACTATCCAATCTACTATACTTAATCTCATTCTTTTCAATATCACTCTTGAAAAAGTTTTCGAAATCATTCCCTTCAAAGATCATCATATTATCAAATGTGATGAGATCTTTATAAGGTATAATAGTATAGTTTTTTATTTTTACAAAGCCATTTGAAACTTTACTTCCTTGGCAAAGTATATGAAACTGCATATATTTTGCCCCAGTTGGAGCTTTCACTATTTGTTCGTAACTATTCCATGTACTTTTATACTTATCTTCTATATCATTTATATAGGTTGTATTAATCACCTTATCATCTTTATCAATAAACACAACTTTCATATGTCTGTTACTTACATTCTGAGAAACTGCATCAAAATTAATAAGATATTCTTCATCAGGCTTTACCAACACTTTTTTAGAAGCATAATCATACCAGCTGTTAGAAAAAGTTTTATCATACTCTATATTTAATGTATTATCTACTATGCTATCTCTCATCATATCAGATGTTATCCCTATATAATTTCCAATATCTTCTTTATCAACCTCTTCAGCTATTGCATTATAATCCAATGCCACTTCCGTTGATTCAAACTTATGGATATCATTAAGGTTACTTAGAGAAAACACATTACTGTCAAATTCTATTCTAACTTTATACTTTCCTTCAACAAGATTTATATTGTTTACTAAAAAAGTATTATAATGCCCCATCATATTATCGATATATTTTATAGTTTGCGGAAATGTATCTGTATTATAAATTTTATCTACTACAACCTCTTTTTCATTACTAGTTTCACTCAAATCAGAATTGTTTATCTGTCTCTTCAATACTAATTCATTCTGCTCATTGAGTATACTAAAAGTTAACTTACCATCATTATCACTGCCACCATTTAATTTGAAAGCAAAAGAGTAATTGCTGGTTTTTACTATGTCTAGATCACGTTCTAAAATTCCCTTTTGAGAACTTATGCCTTTACCCATACTTAATTTAGGATAAACTCTTTCACTTTGGATATTTCCTGAATAGCTAAAGTCATTTTCTGCTTCTAAAACCGAAAATATATTGCATTTATTTAAAGCTACTTTCAAAGGATTAGACAAAAAGCTATAATCTTTTTCTGGAATAATAGCAAAGATATTTATAGCATTAAAGCCTGACTTATTCTCAACGGAGATTTTATTTTCACCTGCTGCAAAATCATAATCTCCAACTTCAATCCACTTAAACTGAGTTATAGAATTATCCATAGTGCTTATTTTCTTTGCTTCACTGTTATTTATATTTATTTGAAGATCACCGCCTTTTGCTGAATATAATGTCCTCATATATACCTTAGCTCTCTGAGGCGAATCAAACTTTTTTGTCATAGTAAATACATTAGGCTTTTTATACTCGTCAAAATCATATATCTTTATATCATGAATCCACCAATAATTTTTTTGTTCAGGCTGTTGATAACTTAAGAGGTCTATTCTCATATAAGCACTACCTTGTGGAGAAACATACTCACCAGTAAAATTAACTTCATTAAAATCTACTTCTTCACCTGGTGCAACTACATAGCTTACTCCGATTTCCTTCATCTGCTTATCAAAAAATCTAACCTTTACATGCATTTTATTTGTCCCTCTTCCGGATACCACCAAGTTGAACTTATATGGGTTATTTTCTTTTGCATCTAAAAGTCCTGATTTTGCAACTTGCCATATATTTTTAGGATCACCCTTCATAATTTCCCCATGCAAAACTGGTATTGAGTTATTATTTGTCCGAGGATTAGCTGAAACACTAAATATCTCAGGATTATCTGGTACAAAGAATCTGTCCGTTCTTAACATAGAATCAAAATCGGCAATTAGTTTTCCCTTAGTATAATCTATTTTATAAGGTGGTATGTCTAGCCTACTTGAAGCAAAAGTAACTGCTACTCCTGAGTTAAAATCAAATTCAAAAGGAAAGTTGTTGAGGTTTTGTGACGACAAATACCAAAGCCAATCATTATTGTTTACTAAAGTCTTACTCCAAGTTAAGAAGGAATTCCCCTCATTAATAACATCAAATGGTAGCAGATAATTATCTTTAGGCAAATTTGATAGGAATAAATCATTATAATCTGCTACGTCTATATAATCTCCGTTATTAAGAGTTTCTAGATAGCTTTTTTCACCTAGAGCTGAAAAGATCACTCCATAATCACTAAAGTTGAAATTTTTAACATTACTATAACTCTCCAAACGGCTATATCCATATGGGGTAATTATTTTTTTTGGTACATTGTATAAATAAGGGATCGGGGTTTCTACATCATATAAACTAAATATCCCATTCTCGTAGGTTTTCTTTAACCCATCCTGCTGCTTAAGGATTTCCAAATTAAATTTTTGCCTTGCTTCTTGTCCCACATATTCATTATGGTACGCAAATTCATTTATACCAAAGGTGGAAACAAGATTGCCAAAATTCTTTGTCATTCCTTTATCTAAAAGATACTGAAGAAAATTCATGTAGTATGTAATACTTACTGCATTTCCCTCGTGATGAAAAATCGTATTTTTTTGTGATGAATATACTTGAATATCACCTGTAGCTTTCTCCATTTCATTGTTACTATTTCTATTCCAATATGGAGTTGCTACTCCATTAAAACTTTGGATCATATTATCAGCAATTGGCATGTAAAGAACCTTGCTATCGAATTTTTCTTTATCTTTAAACTTATCCTGAACATCACTATATTCCTGAGGGATAGTTATAGGACTATAGAAACCATTGATAAAATGGTCATAAAATGGTCTAAAGTAGAACGAAAAAGCAATTACAACAGAAAAAAACGTCACTGTTTTTAATATGTTGCTCCTGCGCATTGCATCTAGCTTTATAAGAAAACTTTGTACACCAAAAGTTAAAAGAACGCTATAACCAACTGCCATAAGCCCTATAAATTTATTAGGGTCCCTAAACATAGAACCAATTATTGGTGTTTTTGACACAATGATTATAAATATATTAGCAAAGGATTCAAGCTTAACACCTGTAGAAACTATGCTGAAACCTAATGTACAAATTGTAAAGAATACTATAATGTTATATTTGTAACCTTTGTACAATACTCCATATAACACAAATATCATTGTAACTGCCCCGCCTATATAAAATGAAAGAGGCAATTCTGAAATATTAAACATAGGCCACCAGTAAGAAATAAAGTATACTACATTTTTTATAGAGCTATTGCGACTAAATAAAGAAAGGGTGTCTATTACATTAATATTGTGCTGAGAAGCTTGAGCTTTCAAGACAATACTTCCAAAATATGCAGACAACCAATAACCACTTAGGCATGTAAACAACGTTGCAAATACAGCTATCTTTTTAATGGTATTTATAAGTATACTTTTTATTTTTCTCTTACTTCTATTACCCTTTTGTATAAGAGTCTTTCCAACTATTAAAACTCCAAGTATAAATAAAAAAATCATTCCATAAAAAAAATAATGAATAGCGGCTGCACTTATTGTAAAAAAGATACTGAGCATAAATAAATCAAATACATTTCGCTTATATATCCCCCTATGATAAATATAATAACCTGGGATAAGCTGTTGTTGAAATTTTGGATCAAAAGCATTAAAGAAGAACATAAGTACTATAGGTAGAAGACTGTATCCACAAAGCAAATATATATGCTGAAGTCTCATTACCACCCAAGGGTTGAGGGCATAAAAAATTGCTCCAGTTATCAATGCAAAGACTTTGAAGAAATTAAATTCTTTTGAAAAGTATATACTTATTATTCTCTTTGTGAACAAATACATAGAAATAGCTGACACTAAAACTAAAACTGTAATAAAAGATTTAATTAAAACTGCTCCGCTATAATTGAAATATTTTGAGAAAAAATATAATGGATAAATATATATAAGTCTTGGAACATTTAAAAGTGTTGAAGTACTCCATCTTTCATTCCATAAGCCAAATATTTCTTCCATATATCTTTGTGAACTGAATCCGAAAGCCATATCGCTAAATACAATATGACCTCCTCTATAAATAGGTGCCATCATCCATAATATTATCGATGACATAATTATTAATGAAAATATATCATATCGATAGATATATAAATATCCCCATAGTTTTTTACTTATCTTTACTATTATCATTAAATCCACTCTCTTCACCTTTAAGTTGATCATATGTAGTTGATAGCTTATTCTTAGCAATTTTTATTTCCTCTAAATTTGTAACAGAAATATCTAATAACTCTATTATATTTTCTACGCGAGGTATCAATAATTTATTTTGTTCATAAATTTTCTGATTTTCAGAATCAAAATATTCCTTTTTCATTTGTTCACCAAGGAATCGAATAAATCTAACTGCAACTACCACAGAAAATACTAGACATAGTAAAAAAATTATAAAAATGTACATAATTGAATTGGTAAATGGTGCATAAATTTCACTCTCATTTTTTGTAACAACCATATATAGAGAAGTATTCTCTAAATCTATAAATGTATAAGAAGTTTTAATTCCCTCAACACTTTCAGTGCTAGTATAACCATTTAGCATTCTTTTTGTATATTCATTAATTTTATTTGTGTATACTCTATTCTCAATTGTTGATGCTATAATTGTAAAATTATCATTGTAGATATCCACATTTAAGTCGCTATTACTTTCCATGAATTCTTCAAAGAAAGAATTATTTATTTCAAAAGCTGTGTAGCCTTTTATTTCACCATTTTCAACTAACTTAAAAAAAACAAATTGAAACTCTTTGTTGTCTTTCATATAAAAATTTGATACATAATAATGCTTACTAAACTTTGCTTCCTTAAGCACGGTAATTAGGTGTTCATTAACTTTATCTGGATAAAGGGAATTTAATAAGTTAAAATCTGCATTTAGGATATATATATTGTCAATATACTGTATAGACTTAATCCCCTCATAATTCATTTTACCATCAGTGTTATTATCAATAAAACCCAATCCCTGTATCGTTGAGTAACTATTTAACTGCAATTTCATAGTTTCATAAAAAGCTTTAATATTCTTCACTTTCGCGTCTCTTTCCCTTTCGACATATGAAGTTCCAGCCTTATTTAAATAACTTTTAATTGCGTTTCCATATATCAAGGTAATTAATAGCGTAGGTATCATTGCTACTGCTATTATCAGCAAAAATGTAATCACTTTAATTTTTTTTATAATTATATTTATTTTTTTCACTATTTCACCTCATAATATGTAGTATAATGTAAATATATCATATTTCGTGTCACATTAAAACTAAATTCGGAGGTTTGCTGTATGGATAATCTTTTGATTTTAACTGATTTTAAAAAGGCTATAGCTTATGAATCTATTATTATATTTTATACCATAAACATACTCCCCATTGATGCTTTGGATTCCATTAGTAAAATAGATCAAAATCTCGTTATTATTGATGTAGAAAATCCTCGTGAAAGTATTATTATTGGAAATAAGCTAAGACAAATTAATCCGTCTGTTAATATACTCTTTATAAATGATTTTATATCCCCAGCTGAGCATTTCTTTTTTATGAAGTTACAAGGGTATGGAAAAACTAGAATATTGAGGTGGCGAAGTTCCTATCCTGATGAATTACTTCTAAGCATTCAAGCTCTGTTTCACCCTGAATATGCTTACAAAAGCTCTGATATTGCTATAATCATTCCAGTATATAATGAAGAAGCTCGTTTTAATAAGGTATGTGACTTTATTAAAAAAGTTAAGATACTTTTTAATGAAAGTTTTTCAAATATCAATATATATTTTGTAAATGACGGCAGCAAGGATAATACCCAAGAACTTATCGATAAATTACTAGAAGATGAATTTCAAGGTACTGATATAATAACCAATCAATCCTTGATTAACGTATATCAACTTCAATACAATACTAGAAAGGCTGGAACTTTTATAGAAGCTATCAACTCAATAAATTCTAACATCATGATTTTTGTTGATGGTGATAATTCTTTCGATATAGAAGATATTGCAAAGATAATAAATGTGTTATCCATGGGATACTATGATTTTGTTATTGGTACTAAAGATTTAACTGCTGAGAACAGAGCAATATTAAGGAGGTGTATGTCTTTTGTAAAAAGAATTATTACAAAACCACTTCTTCCTAAAGGTGTTTTTGATTCACAGACTGGTCTTAAAGGAATGACTTCAAACGCCTCAAGGCTAATTTTACCATATATGCATGAAGATACAGGTTTAGCTGTTGACCTTGAGATGGCCTTCATAGCAAAAAAACTTAACTTTAGGGTATTGCAACTTCCTGTACAGTGTATTGACCAAGAAGGTTCTCATGTAGATATAATAAAAGATTCTATAGCTTTTATTAAAAATGTTATAAAACTTATTACAATAAATCGTAAAATTTCATTAAAAAATCATGATTTCAAATTATGAGGTGCTTATGATAAATAATTTAAATAATATTTTCTCTAAAGTATTTTGTAGTGAAGATGGTTCTTCCCTCATCTCTCATCTGCTAGATAATGTCCCAGTTGGGATTTTGATTTCAAATCCAAATAAACTTGGAAATCCAGTACTATATGCCAATTTGTCATATATAAAATCTGTTAAGCTTAATCCTGATGAAATAATAAACAGAAACTTATATGACATATTATCTATAGGTTCAGACGATGCAACAAAACTAAAGATAATAAATATATCTAATACAGAAGAAAACTGTACTTTAGAAGTAGTAAATTTATTAGCTAATGGTGATAAAGTTTTTAATAAGGTAACTAAACATCCTATATATGATTCTAATAATAACTTAATTTATTTCTTGACTTATATTAATGATGTAACTAACGAAGTTCAACTGAAGAATATAGCTAAGGAGTCATCAAATCTTAAATCAAACTTTTTATCCACTATAAGCCATGAGATTAGAACTCCTTTAAACTCAATTATTGGTACTATAGAACTTTTATCGGAAAATAACTCCGACTCTTGTAATGATAGTTATTTAAAATTACTAAAAAGGTCTTCTACAAATTTATTAAAACTTATAGATGAAATGTTGGAGCTCCAATCACCAAATGCCAATATGAATAAAAACTTATTTAATTTTAACCAATTAATAAATGATTCAATAAATAAGTATGTTACTACTGCAGAAGAGAAAGGACTAAACTTTATATATAAGTTTGATAACAAAATACCTGAAACTCTAATTGGCGATGACGAAAAGCTTAATCGAATAATCTCAACTTTGATAGATAATGCTATAAAATTTACCGATAAAGGTGAAATAATCTTTGATGCTTCAATTCGTCACAGAAGTAGCAACAAAGTTTCCATAAACTTTATGGTAAAAGACACTGGTGCTGGCATTGATGATAAACAGCTACCTTATATTTTCGATTCATTTTCTCAAGTTATTAGTTCGCCTTCCCAAAGCTGGAATGGTCCCGAATTAGAACTTGCTATAACAAAAAAACATCTTGCTGCCATGAATGGGCATATATCTGTTGATAGTAAATTGGATATAGGTACTACTTTCATTTTTGATTGTGAATTTGAATTACCTACTGATATTGTTACAAATGAAACTCCTAATTCTATAGAAACAGCTACGATACCGCAGTCCAAAAATATATTATTAGTAGATGATTCTGAGGACAATAGATTTTTGATGAAAGCTTTTTTAAAGAAAACCACACTAGTTGTTGATACTGCAGAAAATGGTGAAGAAGCCTTTGAGAAATTCAAAAATAACAACTATGATTTAATATTGATGGATATTCAGATGCCTATAATGGATGGCTATACCTCTACCAGACTTATCAGAAATTACGAAATAGAAAACAACTTACCTAAGACAACTATCTCTGCCCTAACTGCCTACGCCTTTGATGAAGACATTGAAAAGGCTCTTGAAGCAGGCTGTAACTTTGTACTAACAAAACCAGTAAAAAAGGCAGTGTTGCTTGATACAATAAAAGACGTTCTTCAAATGGAGGTACTTTAAATGAATAATAATATCGTACATGTGACCAGTGAATTAGAAGACCTAATTCCAAATTTCATAAAGAATCGTTTTAATGATATAGAAGCCTTAAAGGTTGCTGTTGCTAATATGGATTATGCTTCTATAAGTTTCCTTGGCCATAGTATAAAGGGCACAGCTGGAGGCTATGGCTTTGATTACATGTCCAGTATAGCTTTAAAACTTGAGTTAGCTGCAAAAGAAAATAATATGGTTGAAATTAAGAGCTTAGCCAAGAACTTAGAAGATCATCTAAATCAAATTGAAATCATACTAGTGGAGGAATAAAATGACCTATTCTCATTCAATTCTATTTGTTGATGACCAAGAAGATGTACTAACATTAATAAACCGAATATTAAAAGATGAGAAATATAATAAATTTTTTGCCAAAAATGTCTTAGAGGCTATGGAAATTGTTAATAAAGAAAAAATAGATGTTATTGTAACTGATATGATAATGCCCAATGTAAGTGGACTTCAACTTCTCGAACTAATAAAGAGTACACATCCGCATATTGTGAGGGTGGTTTTATCTGGTTATTCTCAAGTTCCATCTATTCTTGATGCAATAAATAAAGGAGATATTTTTAGATATATTACAAAGCCTTGGAAAGTAAATGATCAAGGAAAAATGATTCTTCGTGAGGCTATAGAGTATTCAGATTATATTAAAGAAAATTCTAAAGAAACTAATAATTATTCGAAAATTTCTATTGATAAAGAAGAATTAAAAAATATTATGAAACTCTATAATAAAGAGTTTTTCATTATAGTTGATAACAAATTATTAACGGCTTCAGATAATGAAATAACTAAAAATTTAGAAGAGCTTCTCTCAGCTGAAAACTTATGTAATTATGATAAACATCAACTAAATTCTAATACTTCAATATATATAAAAAAATAATCCAATAGTTGGATTATTTTTTTCCTCTTATTTTAGCTTTTAAAATTTCTTCTATTCCTACTAACGTCAAAACCAAATACATATAAATCATCCCTAGTGTTAATACTGGATGTTTTACATATTTTTTCAGGTTTTCTTTCCTATACAATACTGGCCTAAAAAAGAACCATCTTGAAAATGCTTTTTTAGCTCCACCTTGTTCTGTTTCTATTGTTGTATTCATAACACTGAAATAATATCTTTTTTTCTTAACAATATTTTTTAGTGTTACTTCCTTTTCATCATGATATACCCCTGTGAAAATAGCCCTTTTAATTATACCACCATTTTCAATATATCTTATTGTAGGCTGTGTCTCCTCAAAAGAAATCTGATGAACATTAATCCCACCTGATGCATCATAAGCTTCCATTTTCCAAAACCGAGCTGCCTCAACGGAGTTACTTCCGATATCCTCGCCAGCATCATTTATTACATTTCTTTCAAATACTTTTACCTTTGAATAAAAATTGTTGTAATCTGAAAATGCTATTTCTGGAATAACAAGTGCACCAACGGTTTTATTTTCCCCTAAAAAATCAATACATTCAGAAATTAAGTTATCTTTTAAAACCATATCTGAATCAATTATATAAATATAATCAGATTTTAACTTCTTAGCTTCAGCTATTGCCGTTGATCTTGCAATACCTCTTTCACCATGAGGCAGCGGTATAAGTCTAAAGTTATCGCATGTTCCACATTTTTCCTCAATCTTTTTTATAGTATCATCTGTTGAACCATCATCTGCAATTATAATAAATAAATCCCCATAATCTTGATTAAGACAGCTCTCTAAACATCTCTCAATATATTCTGAACTGTTATAGGTAGAAAATACTATTGAAACTCTTCCATTACTCATATATTTTGCTCCTTCTTCAGCTTATCTATCTTTTATTACCTCATTTATAAAATCATCAAAGCTTTTTGCTGTTTTATCCCAATGAAATTTAAGTGAGTATCTATATGCATTTTCTCTATATTCCTCATATTCATCTTTTCTTTCTATTACTCTTTTCATAAGCTTGTAAAGATTATCTGGGGTATTTTCGTCACACAAATATCCCGCTTTACCATTGTCTACTGCATCTATTATTCCTGGTGAGTTATACACAATACTAGGAGTACCTACTGCTGCAGCTTCAGTTACTATAAGCCCCCACCCTTCCCTTTGTGATGGGAAAAGTAAACCATGGGACATACTCATTAATTTCAATTTTTCTTCATCACTGACAAAACCAAATAAAGTTACATCTCTGTTTTCCTCTCGATTGCCCCATGTAATATTTTCATTTTGAAAAATTGGCTTTAGATTATTTTCAATATATTTATCATTTTTCTTTCCTACAATATAAAGCTTAGCCTCAGGATATTCCTTTTTAATTTTAGCGAAGGCTAATATTGAAGCATCGATACCTTTATAATTAACAAATCTGCCAACATAGACAAAAGTAGGAACTTTTTCTTTTTGGGAAAATTCTTCTTCTTTCCAATGTTCAAATTCTATACCCTCAGGTAAAATTCTCACCTTATCATTTTTAAATCCGATTTTAAGTAAATCTTGTCTTGTAGATTCTGATACAGTCATAGTATAATCATTTTTTGAAAGTCTTAAAAATGGTGTCTCAGTAATATATCCAATTAAATTTATTGGGAATTTCGCATTTAGGAACCATATCTCCCTAGTAAGTTGATGGATAAAAAATATTCGTTTTTTATGTTCCACCCAAAACTTCGTGAAAAAGCGATGAGTGTTACACTGATCAACAACAAAATTAACTTTATCTTTGTTCTTCATATAAAATTTTCTTGCTTCCCAAATAACCGAAATTGAATTGCCAACTCTAATATACGTAATATTATCTAAAATCTCAACGTCCTTTGAATTCTGAAAGCTAGGAGATATATGTATTACCCTATACTTTTCAAAATCAATTCTTTTAAGCATTTCATGGGTAAATACTTCTGCACCGCCTTTTTTAGGTGCTTGTATATCTCTCCAAGATAAAAAAAGCAAAGTAATCTTATCACTTTTTTCTACTTCATAGTTACTAATCTCCATTCTGGCAACTCCTTTCGCTGGTTTCAAATTTCAATTGCAAAAGTAAAACTAGCATAAGCAAAAAGTAGAATACACTTTCTACAATAAGAATACTTTTTATGCTACTATGAAAATTAAATAATAAACTAGTAATTATAATAGTTGCTATTAGCAAAACTCCTATATATCTGGTTTTCTCAAGAACCACATTTATATTTATTATTAGAAACGAAAATACCATAAATATATATGGAATAAGACCAAAGACCAAGTACTTTCCAGCTTCACTATAAGCTGTACCAAAAAACAAACCTACCGTTGGAGGTAAAACATAATTATATAATATTATAGCTACAAAACTAATTCCTCCAATTATAGAAGCAGCTAAAGATGCTTTTTTAACAAACTCAGGTTTGTTATTTATATTTTTACTTAATATGGTTATGAATACGGTTAGAATACTAAAAGTCGCAAACTGAAGAATTTGATTATACTTTAAAATAACTGCAAAAACACCTGCTTTTTCAGGAAGAAAATAATTGACCATCAGCATATCAATTGAAGTAAAGAAATAAAAAAAGAAATTTACAATAAATATTTTTAATAACTTTATTGCCTCTTTCTTAACACTTACTATCTCCAAGAAATTTATATTAAAATTTAATCTGTTTCTATTTTTTATGAACCCATAAACAATAGCAACTAACATACCAAAAAGTATAGATAGCAATACTGTATTTATACTTGGATACTTTTTTAAAAAAGCGAATAGATACAGTATTTTAAATGATACTTCACAATAAAAACTTTTATTTAAATTTAAAAATTCCCCTGTCCCTTGAAACATCCCCCTAAAAACACTTAACATTACATTAACAAGAAAAATGATTATTATAAGCAAAACAGATAGATAACTAGCCCTTGTAAAATTTTTCATAAATACAATATTTAAAATTAAAATTATAGCTGCACTAGCGTTAAAATATATGGCTGTTTTAATAATATTAATTGTGTTGCTTATAGATAATCCACTTTCTGCTGTACTTTTTGCAGTAAAGGTTTGAAATGCTATTCCTCCAACTAATAGTATAGCTAATAAAGAAAGAAGTGAATTTAATGTCCCATATTTTTCAGGTATAAAATACCAACTAATAAATATATGAAAAAAATAATTGAGTCCATTTAAGGCTATATCTAGTATTGGAAAAACTAATGCTTGATGCTTTTTAGATATACCTCTTTTCATTATCTTTTCTCCAATTTAGGTATTGTAAAGGAAAAGGAACTGCCCTCTCCATATACGCTTTCAACAAAAACTTCGCCACCATTTTTCTCAACAAATTCTTTACATAATATAAGGCCTAAACCTGTCCCCTCTTCTTGGTTTGTACCCTTTGTACTCATATTGGAATCTATTGCAAATAAGTTATTCAAATCCTCTTCTTTTATTCCTACTCCAGTATCTCTTATAATAAGTCTAAAAAAGTTATCTTCTTCCTTTGCCTTTATTGCTATTTGGCCTCCGTTTTTGGTAAACTTAATAGCATTTGATAAGAAATTCCTTATCACTGTATCTAACATATTAAAGTCTGCATAAACTTCTATATTCTCGTCAACTAACACCATTACTTCTATCTTTTTAGCATTGGCATTTAACATATAAAGGGTAACACTATTTTCTACAATACTGTATAGGTTTAAGATTTTAGGGTTGTACTCAATTTTCCCATTCTGTGATCTTGCCCATTGAAGTAAATTCTGTAGCAAGTTACTTACTGTATTTGAATTTTTAAAAATCCTATCAGTATAATACTTTATCTCATCTATATCTATTGAATCGATATTTTCCTTAAGTTCCATTGCAAACCCATTAATTGCTCCAATAGGATTCTTCAAATCATGTCCTATAATTGATAAAAACTTATCCTTTGTCTTGTTTGCCTCCTCTAAATTTTCCCTAGCAAACTTTAATTCAATATGAGTCTTAACACGTGACAATAATTCCTTTGGATTAAAAGGCTTTATCAAATAATCATAAGCCCCCTCGTCAAAGGCTCTTACAACACTTTCGCTATCACCTCTTGCTGTAAGGAAAATTATAGGTATATCTCTTGTATCCTCATCATTTTTTAGCTTTCTAATAACCTCATAACCATCCATTTCAGGCATCATCACATCTAGAAGAATCAAATTAAATCTAATGTTTTTGACCATTTCAAGAGCTTCACGGCCCGAAGTTGTACTGTAAATGTTGTAGCCTACCTCTTGAAGAATTGTACTTACAATTTTAATGTTAAAAGGCGTATCATCCACAACCAAAATCTTTATCTGACTATTGTCTTTCATCTCTCTTTCCTCACTTTGTAATCTTTGGCTTATTTCTTTATTCTATAGATGGCATATTTCAAATACGTTTATATCTAATATCGTCAGATAAAATATCCTCTTTAGCAAAATATGTCGAATATTGATTTTTATATTTTTGAGGAGTTTATTAATAAATTAAATTTTCTTATAAAGAAACTATGTAAGTTATAAATCTTTTTTGGTACACATTTGCCTAAAATAACAATAAACGTAGCTCCTAAAAAAGATCGAAAAAAACATGAAGGCTATAAGAATACCAAAACCAGAATCTACAAAAATCTTATATATCATAATGCTACAAAAATCTCTATAGACAATATATTAATACTAAGATTATTTTTTTATATCTGCCATTTAAATTACTAAAGAAAGATAAAGGAGCTGATACTATGTTCACCCGAGGTGATTTTCACATTCACACAACAGCCTCGGACGGTTATCTTAACCCTCGCCAAGTAGTAATGTTCGCTAAAAGCCGAGGCATAGATACTATTGCTATCTCTGACCACAATTCAATAGATGGAATTTATGAAGCCTCAGAAGCAGGTAAAGAATTTGGGGTTTCTGTAATACCTGCTATTGAATTATCAACTAGATTTGATGATGAAAGCATTCATGTCTTAGGCTACTTCAAGGATGATAGATATAATAGTCTCGATTTCCATAGAATTTTAAGGTTAGTAAAAGCCCGTGAAGCTTATAAAGTCACAGGAATACTAGATTGCTATAGAAAACATCATGCCAATAAACATTTATCTACTGTTGATGGAATTTTCCTTCTAAAAACCTGTGGGGCAAGTGTAGTGTTAGCCCACCCTGTTCGTATCTCAGAAAAAAATCTACCTTGGCTCTTGAACATGCCATTTGACGGAATAGAAGCAAAATATAGCCGTTCCACTGATTATCAGATAAGGTCTTTTATAAGCGTTGCCACTGAAAAATTTTCCTATTATACAGCTGGCTCAGATTTTCATACAAATGAACCTAGTGACCGTAAGCATAGTCTTATTGGAGAACCATTTCTTGACTCAACAGAAATACAAAAATTTCTCGAAAAGTCTGAAGCATTAGTTTTAGGTAACACCTCAGACTACTAAAAGGATTTTTTAGTTATCCCAGAATATAATATAAACCTCTGACTAACAGCTTATTATCCGTTAATCAGAGGTTCTATTATTTTTCTTTATTAAGTTATAAGCTACTAGTCAAATTAATACTATACTTATATAAATGCTCATCTTCCTCTTCATCAAAAATAGTTTCTAAGAATTTTCCATTGTTCTTTTCTATAATTTTTTTAGAAGCTATATTTTCTATATTACAAGTTACAATTGCATCTTTAATTCCTATCTTTGCAGCCTTCTTCAGTGCCAACTTCAAAATTTGAAACCCATATCCTTTATTCCTATAATCAGGTGATATATCATAACCTATATGACCAGCAGTATCTACCTCTTGGTGTCTAACTCTCACAACTCCAACAACTTCTTCTCTATCAATTAACCAAAATGTTGAAGTAGCAACATATCCCTGAGGTAAATTTTTTCCCTCTGAATGCTCCTTTAAGTAATTCAAATACTCATAGAAATTTTCTAAGGCTCTTTTATATTTATTAAAATAATTTTCATCATTTATTTTTTTATAAGCTAAAATATAATTTTCAAAGCTTCTTTTATATTTTTCATTAGGTTCAGTTAAAAATAAATCTATCATCGTTTCCTCCTTCCATTAACCGTCTCCAAAATTGCACAGTATTTATCTACAAAAGATACCACATATGCTTCCTTATACTTTGGAAACTTCACTGTTAGCGGCCACATATGTTTCTTGATTATGTCTTTCTCTATCTCATTTAAATTAAAGTATTTATTTGCATTATTTAACGCAATATTAGGATGTTCAAAGCCATGTAATCCATCATAAGTCCTCTCTTCATGCCAATCATACAAGAAAAAATCATGAAGCAATCCACCTCTAGCTGCCGAATGATAATCAAAACCAAACTTCTTGCAAACTAAGTAACTATAGTAGGACACAGAAAGACAATGATCTAAACAGGTTATATCTCCATGTTGTATGAAATCTTTCATTGATTCAACCATTTCATGATTAATCAATTCACTAACGCATCTTTCATACTCCTCTTTACTAGATAAATCAACTTTTTTGTTTAACTTTATCTTTTCTCCCATTAATGATGCTCCTTACGTCAATAATAGTACTGCTTTTAATGATGTTACTACCTTTAATAATACCACTACTTTTTATGATACTACTTTTTATAATATATAAGCTATAATAATATTTCTACATTAAATATATATCACTTATGAAAGCAATATCGCTTTTTAAGTGCAACATATGCACTATTACTTTTCATAATATCACTATTTCGAATTTAAAACCCTATGAAACTTTTTAATTTTGTTCTTTTAGCATCAGGAATGAATTCATAAATCTTTTCAAGAATTTCATCCATAGCATCCTCTGGTATAATAGACTCTGCATCTTCAATCATTTCTTGTCCTACCCAAGTTTCCACCGTTGAATAGGCTGTGGAAGGCCAGCCATATGGTTCACCCTTAGAGTTTATTTTTTGTTTTGTTCCGTTTACTGTTATAAACATTCCCATTTGAAGTTCACACATAGCAGCTTCATATTGTGAGTTTGTCTCCTTCGTAATTCCAAGCAATGTTTTGATTTCATGGACAGCCAAAATTTCATGTTCTTCAAACAAATTATATATTTGTTTTGCGTAGTTACTCATAAGACCATCAGAATACGCCTCTTGAAAACTTCTGCCTTTTCTCCTTGCTGCTAAAAATGTTGGATACCACTTAAGAGAAATAAACCCTGGCTTTTTGCCAAAAAGTTTTCCATAGGCGGCTTTGCCATCTCTTTCGATATCCACACGCCAAGGCCATGGGTCTGAAGGCAAGTTTGTATGCCATTGCTCTGGAACTGTTAAATCATCAAGATTTATGAAGCCTAAAGAATTTTTCGAGAATGGCATAAATCCAACTTCTTCTACTATAGCTACAAAATCTTTATATTCAGTGATCTTTTTATTTGTATAGTCAATAGACATTTAATGTTCACCTCTTATTTTTTCTATTTTCTAGCCAACGGCGCTAGTAATTATTCTCACATCGGCATTTTCTTTTTTATCACTATCTAAAGTTTTACCCTTCATTAAATAAACAGGCTTTAATATTATTTTATCTTTATAAAAGTCATCTATCCAGTACACTAATTCTGCCTCTTTAATGATAGCTTCCGTAGACTTGCTATCATCGGTACTAAGATGTCCATTTTCTCCATCCTTGAATCTATTTAAAGCTGCTTTAGCTGATACTACTGGTACCTTCCCTACTTCCTTGTACCTTTTTACACTGACCATCGCTGAAGCTATATTGCCTTCACTATCAAAACTGAAGCTAATTGAACCAAATCCGCCTACTTTTTTATTATCTAAAAGCCTAGCATAACCTACACTTATTAGAGTAATAGTAGGAATATCACTATTACCAGTATAGCTTGTACTACCTGGTACAATATCACCTCTTGATACATCTTCAATATCAAGAGTTTCTAGTATCTGTTCACATTTCTCATATATTTTATTAACATCAACTTTGCTTAAATCTATATTCGTAGAACTACTTCTCGCTGAATTATCTGTATAATAGAAACCTCCTGTATTTTTATATACATCCAAGTTCTTACTACCATCACTAAAGATTATTCTGTCTTCTTGCTCATCGATATAACAATCTTTTGAAAAACCAAAAATCTCTAAAGCTACTTCTTTATCCTTTTCCAAATCAGTAGTATTTTCTACTTCATATGCAGGAATTTTTTTAACAGCTTTGTTTGATAAATTTTCACTGCTAAACGTTTTTATATTTTGCACCATAGTTGTTTGTATACGATCAATATTATACTTTATGCTAATATAAACGGTTTTGGTAATATGAACACCTATAATTAAAAATAACCCTATCCAAACTATATTCTTTTTCTTCATATATTTCTCCTGTTGAGATTTATTATCCATTATCCCCAGACTTTGCATTGATTTTGCAAGACATATTTAGATTATACTCTCAACAGAAATCGATTACCAACATTCTACATAATAATTTATTTTTTCTTTATAAATAGTTTATAATTTGTATATGTAATTATACCTTAACTAAATTTTCATTACCAATGTTGTGCGAAAAATATCATCTCGTTTGTTTCTTTACTTATAGCTACAAAACTTACACTATAATGCTCCATCCCACCATTAGGATTAGGCTTACTATAAAACACATAAATCATAAACTCTTCTGGTGACCGCCCATAACCAAATATATGTAATCGCTGTGAATACAAGCAATTTTCATTAGCTTCACTATCACTTACTTTTCCTATCCATTTTGCTTTCTCCGAGAATGTATCAATATAACTATCAATATAATCTGAATCTAATTGAAGTTTTAAGATAAACTCTTCCTCTGCCTACATAAACTCAGGACTATAACTAAATGTAATGTTTCTTGCGTTCTCTGGAATCTTCTTTGGAAAATATTTTGTTAAGGAATGATTTGTTAGCCTTAACGCTTTTCCATATTTATTTATATCTTTTGTCGCCAGATCGTCACCATCTGCAAAAGCAAAGAAAATAGCTAAAACTAACAGTAGTTCAGGACAAATATGGATCAACACTCCTGTTATTGTACATGAAGCAAAACAACTTAACTTTCTTTTTGTAGCTAAAAAAGTTATAAATCCAAAAGTTATAAATGGAATTGAATACATTAGTTTTCTAACGTAATGCGGAGTAATTGCTGACACAAATTCACCACTATATATGAATATAAAGAATAAGAAAGAAATTACCGTAACCACTGCTGGAAAAGGTGCCTTCTTAAAAACCGATATTACTTTACTCATTTTAATCTCTCCATTTCAAAAACGCTTCCTAATTACATAATATAATTATACTTACCCTTAATTGTAAAATGAAAATCCATGCTATTAGGCTTGTTTCTAGTAGGATTAATATAGTTTGTATTGATAAAGGGTGTATAGATTTTTCCTTTACAAATAGTAATGCTAGAAGACTAATCAATGTTAATGGTTGGTCTTCTTTTGTTTGATGATTGAAATAGTTTAACATGATTGCTATCCTTGTTATGCTGGTGGCGGATAAGGAGATAATCATGTCTAAATATTTAACTTACGAAGAACGCCTTGATATTCAGGCGTGTTTAAAAGAAAATCTTTCTTTTGGAGCAATTGGCAAGATAGTTAAGAAAGATCGTACTACTATCGCCAAGGAGATAAAGAAGCATGCAACTGAAATAAAAACTGGATACAGTGGGTGGCCATACAATACCTGTAAACGCCGCTCAAGCTGCAAACTAAAACGTATATGCAAAAAAGAAGAGTGTACTCATCCTTCAGCACAGTACTGTAAGATTTGTCGCAACTGCAATGATCTTTGTTCAGAGTTTGAAGAAGAAATCTGTTCAAGTAGTTTTAAACCACCTTATGTTTGTAATGGGTGTGGACAGCTTAACAGATGTACTCTTAAAAAAATGATGTATTATGCAGATGATGCCCAGACCGCCTTTGAAGAAAACATATCAGATGCAAGGAGTGGAATTCTCTCAAGTGAAGCGGAGCTTGCAAGACTGAATACTTTGATTTCACCACTGATTAAACAAGGTCAATCGATACACCAGATATATATCGATCATATAAATGAGCTCATGTGTAGTGAAAAGACACTCTATAACTACATAGATGCATGCCTCTTTGATGTACGAAACATTGACTTACCACGCAAGGTAAAATATCGACCACGCTACAAGAAATCAGAATTCAAAGTTGATAAAGGATGCCGTATAGGCCGGAATTACAAAGATTTTCAAGCCTTTATGGAAAAGAATCCAGAGCTTTCTATTGTACAAATGGATTCCGTTATAGGAAGCAAAGGTGGAAATGTCCTATTAACCATTCACTTTGTGAATACTAGTCTTATGTTGGCGTTCGTGCGTGATTCAAATACCTCACAGTCGGTTATTGATGTTTTTGAACATATTTATCAGGTAATAGGAAAACAGAGTTTAAGAATTTGTTTCCAGTCATCCTTACGGATAATGGCAGTGAGTTCTCCAATCCGAAAGCCATTGAATTTGGACCTGATGGACTTAGAAGAACTTATGTGTTTTATTGTGATCCAAGCAGCCCTTATCAAAAGGGCTCCATAGAGGTAAATCATGAGTTAGTTCGAAGAATTCTCCCTAAAGGGACTACTTTTGAGCTTTTAGACCAAAAAGACATATGTCTTATGATGAACCATATAAATTCATACAAAAGAAAAAAGCTGAACAACAGGAGTCCATTCCAGGCGTTCAGCTTTTACTATGGAGAAGATTTACTACACAGGTTAGATTGTTTCTCAGTAGCAGCTGAGGAAATCATTCTAAAACCAGCACTTCTCAAAAAATAACATATAAATAAGTAGTGGCTACCGGCAAACCTTACCTTATATATGACTACAGCAGGGGTGGATTTTCCGATTACAAAAAATCGACCGAAGATCGACCTTCTATTTGGCATGCACTTTTTTAAATGTCAGTAAGATAATTATAGCAAAATTCCTGAAAAAACAGTATGTTAACCGGGATTTTGGATTACAAAATTGGATATTTGTTTTCAAAATGGGACTTTCGCTTACAAAAGGAGAACTTCATTTTCAAAATGGGATTCTTGGGCTACAAATGGGAAACTCGTGTTACAATTCACCTAATTATACTTACGCCTGAGAAAGATTAAATATATTTTTATCGATTTTCAATAAAAATATTTCTTTTAAAAACAAAAACCCTTATTGGACAATGTTCCAACAAGGGTTTATACTTATATGTAAGGCGAGATTCACTTTGCAAATTTAATATCAAACTTTATTTTAAAAGCCTGTATTTCAACCTATCATTTTATTAAATCAACCCGTTGTGCTAGTTAAATACGCTGGCAATACTTACAAATAGAAAAACTCCAGCATATTTGCTAACCTATCATTAAAAAACACCACTAATCTAATGATAGGAGGCTAACCTATATGCCAGAGTTTAATAAAGATTCTACCATAACAATAAATGACTTAAAAGATTTTATTGTTGTCACTTATGTTATAATTGATGACTTTTACCAAAAAGTAACTCCAACATTTATTAAAAATCGTCGTAACATCGCTAAATCAGTAATGACTGATAGCGAAATAATTACGATTTCTTTAGTAGGTGAACTCTTAACCATTGACTCTGAAAAAGCATGGTTTGGATTTTGCTCTAAAAACCTACGAGACTTATTTCCCAACTTTTGTAGTAGGCCGAGGTTTCATAGAGTTAGAAAGTCATTATTTCGAGTCATTGATGAAATTCGTAAAGAGTTAACGAAATTTCTTAACTATCAATATGACCGAATGAGAATTGCAGATAGTATGCCAATTCCTGTGTGTAAGTTTGGGAGAGCTCATTTCCATAAAGCTTTTAAGCCGGAGGCTGCCTACGGGCGATGCGCTTCGAAAAAAGAAACATATTATGGATTCAAATTACATGCTTTAGTAGCCCTCGATGGCTATATCACAGATTTTACTGTAACAGCAGCAAATATTGATGACAGAGATGTCGTCTGGGAACTCACAGCTAATTCAGAGATTGATATACTAATAGGTGATAAAGGATATATAGGTCAAAAAGTTGCTTCGCAATTAAAAGAAACAAGGTACATTCGTCTTTTAACAATAAATCGTAACAATAGTAAAACTAAACTTTTAAAACCTTTTAGGCAGTTGATATTCAAGGCTCGTCGTAGAGTAGAAACTACTTTTTCTCAGCTCTCCGAGCAATTAAATATGCAGAGGGTTCTTACAAAATCAACTTGGGGATTTGCCACAAGAATATCAAATAAAATATTAGCTCATAATCTTTGCTATTTTATAAATAAATTTTTTAATATAGGTATAGAAATATCAAAGATTAAAGAATTAGTATTCGGATAATAATTTCCAAAAACAGTATATGAGACAATAGGATAGGACTGCCTAAAATCATGGTATAAATATCCTTTTAATGAAAACTTATCTGCTAGCACAACAGGTTAAATCAATATTAGCTTTATACTGTTCATCAATTTCTGGTTCCTCTATGATAGGAAGGGCTATCTTATATTTCTTTGTTTTATCTATAGGTGGTAGCTTCATGGATACAATTCCTTCATCTAAATTTTCAAAAACAACCTTTTCTTCATATTTTGTATTTATAATTTTATTATAAGTTTCGTCTATAATAACCATGTCACTAATTTGCCTATATGGATATGCACCATTTCCATCTATTTTGAAAGTAACTTTTGTTTCTTTTTCAGAAATTTCGATATTTCTAATTGTTGCTGTGTTACTATTTCCTACTTTTATAGATTGATTAATTAATCCCTCTATGGATGAAAATGCTCTAGCTTTATCTATATTAAACATACAAAACTTCTTATTCAAAGAATTTTCACTTGTTTTTTCTTCTGATATTGCTTTTCCATCCTCTGTTATTAATTCTTGAGGAGTATCAAAATTATTATTAACTGTTGTTTGTAACACATCATAAATAAAATCGTCTATATACATTCTCTTAAGTCCCCAATACTTAAATATAGGAATTACAGTTAAAGACTTCACATTAGTTAAATCATTAAGTATCTCTATCTTCCCTTGATACTTTTCTGGGAAAAATGACGCACCTGGAGACATTATTTGCAATATCTTTCCCTTATCATCCATAACCACAAAGTCTCTAATACTATTTCGGAAAATTACACTATCAGCATCATAAGTACCAGAGTAATTTATCGTGCTTCCTAAGGAACTTATTACTACATTATCAAACTTAAGGGTGCTCTTTGGTATTTTAATAGTTTTATCTACGTTTATCACTTTAGAATTTGTTTCCTTGTTCGCCTTAGAAACTTGAAACTTAAAATTCCAAGAACCGTATACCTCTCCAATAGACTTAATATCTATGTCAACATCCACCACCTCTTCTAAATCTATATCAGAAATATTTGCATAAGTCATTGTCACCAGTGTATTATCATCAATCTTTTTATTTTCAACCATATGACTTAAATGTTTACCATTAAGGCTTATTAATTGGTGATAGCGAACTTCTTCTATAAGACTCTTTCCAAATTTATCATCATTTTTAATATTGTTACCCTCAACAGTTGAAGTAATTGCTAAAATATTATCATTAATCGTTACTTCATCAATGGTTACTTTTATCCCATTATTCTCTACAGTTTGATTTATACTATTTGAAAACTCCTGAAGTTTTTCAAAGTTTTCTCCTCTATAGCTATAGCCTATAAGCTTAAAGATTGACTTTACCCCTGGAATTGCCATCGCTATGTTTGGATGAGTGACTACGAATGAAGTTGTTACAACTAAAATCGCTATCACAGCAGCAACTTTTTTATATGTACTTTGAAGTTTTTTCTTTCTCTTATCTTTTTTGCCTCTCTCAATTCCTTTTTTAACTGCCAAGTCTATTGTGCTTGGAATTTTAATATCATTTTTCAAATTATCTAAATTATCCATAATGTTAAACTATCTCCTCATTCATAAATAATCTCAGCTTCTTTAAAGCTTTATTAAGATAAGTTTTTATTGTGCCTGTGGGACAATTAAGGACTTCAGCAATTTCAGTAATTGTGAGATCTTGAAAGTATTTTAGAACTATTACCTTCTTATATTTCTCTTCTAACTTATCAATAGACTCTAGAATATCTAATTTTTCATCTATGCTCTTCTCTTCGTAGGAAGCTGTGCCCTTTTCATTATGATTTTCTATGTACACAATTTTTTTCTTTTTATTAGTAAAGTTGATTGCATTATTTATTAATATCTTAGTGAGCCAGGTTTTAAAATACTCTGGTTTCTTTAATTTATCTATGGAAATATAGGCTTTGTACACCGTCTCTTGTAATATATCCAATGCATCTTGCTCATTTTTTGCATAAGCAATAGCAGTACGATAAAGCCCTTCCTTATTAATATCCATAAGGTATTCAAAAACTTCTTCATCGCCTTTAATCGCTAATTTCACTTGTTCCTCTAAATTCATATTTTAACTCCTCAAAACTTAAATTACATGTAATTCATATTTTACATCTATTAGACAAGGAAAAGCATCAAAAGGTTTTAGAAATGCAAAAAAAAATGAGCTATATATTAGCTCAAATTTTATCTTAGACTTATATCATAATTTTTTCATATACTATAACTGTTTCATCAGACACTGTTCCGACTTTTTTATAACCCGCTTTCTGATATAAGTAATGGTTTTTTATGCTATAAAAAGGAGTTCCTAAAACCCATCTTTTCTTTTTCTCAAACATTCCTTCCATCATATTTAAGGCTTTATAACCATAACCAAAGCCTTGATATTCTGGCAATATACAAAAATCTTCAAGTTCAATAGTATCTTCATAAACATCATGAACCCAAAATGTTCCTATAACCACCTCATTAACTGTTAGTAAGTATACGTTATATTCATTTATCAATCGAATATTCTCTGGTATATCTATGTACCATTCACTATAGAACCACTTAGGAATCTTGTCTTCTTCAGGTTTAAATCTTTCTTTCTCATCCCTGTAAGCCTTTGTTTTAATCTCCGCTATCAAGTTAACATCCTCCAAAGATGCTTTTCTAATTTTTAATTGATTTTCCATATAAACGCCCCCTAATCAACTTAATATGAGTATATCACTAAAATATGATTTATAAAAAAACTTAAATCTTCCATATTATATTATCTACAGGGCTATGGATATATAATCACACTTGGTCTTCATATAACGTATATTCTATTGTTTTTTATTGATGCTTTGATATTTTTAACTTATAATAAAATCATCAATAGAAAAAAATATATTTTCAATAATCATATCATTCTTCTCATTCAAAATCTCTTATATTAAAATTTAGTTATCTCACATCAACATTTCTTTAATCAAACACCAATTCCTAGTTTATTTCATACTAGTAAACAACTATATTCTTGTAACAAAAAAAGGAGAAACCTTATCATCTAGTGATATGATCTCTCCACAGTAATAACGTTTTTATATTTACGTTGTCTACTTGCCAGTGGCCGATTCATCATCCTCTAGGGCTTCTCCTTCCTTTATTTTTTTCTTTCAGTATATTAAAGTCAGTAATTTTACTATTCAATTTCATTCTTATAAGTTTCTTTTCTTCTTCGGAATCACTTTCATTTAAGTTTGTTTCAAGCTCACTAATTTCTTTCGTAAGCTCTATCTCTGGAGGTAATGATCCTGCATTTTTAAGGATAGTATAACCATTCTAAATTCTGATGGTACTCCTAATAAATCTTCAAGGTCAAGTGGTTTACCTTGTCCAGCAAGATTATCAAACTTCCCCTTGTCCATTGCCTCTTGTATTTTTCGTTCTGCTATAATTTCGAAGATATCCATTTAATCACCATCCGTAAGCAATTAGTATTTAATCATGCTACAATTTCTCAGGTTAACTTCATTTTTATAGTATAGTTTTCTTTACTAAATATAATATAATTCTGATCATCTTATTAATAAGCGACTTCCGATAAGATACTGACTTAAAATTAATGCAATGTTTTTTATAGCTTCAACAATTCTCCTATATTATCAATAGCCATATAGAAATTTTCAACGTTACCAAAACCATACCTTGCAAAAATAAATGGTACTTCTGCAAGAACAGTAGCTTCATAGTCTCCTTGAGTATCTCCAACATACACTACTTCGTCCAAATTATTTCTTTCAACAACAAGCTTGATGTTTTCCCCTTTGCATCTGCCTGTATTTCCGAAACATTCGTAGTCTTCTATATATTCTTTAATGCCTATCTTGTCCATAAATAATTCAATATAACCACATTGACAATTGCTAACTATAAACAAGCGGTATTTCTTTGAAAGTTCTATGATAGTTTCTTTTACACCTGGAAACAATAGGTTGTCCTCATTTTTTAGCAAATCCTCATGCTCATACTTACAACAAAGCTCTAATAATTGTTCCTTTTGTTCTGGGCTAGCATCTGGAAATAAATCGTCTGCTATAACATTCATTGGCTTTCCAAACTCTTTTTTTAGCATATCTGCAGTTAAATTTGGCTCTGCCACACCAACTTCAGAAACTGCTTTATTCCATGACTTAGCTACACTTCCTGTGGTATCCCATAAGGTACCATCAACATCAAATATTATGTTTTTCATACTGAAAACCTACTTTCCTCTATATCTAGTTATAAGAGTTTTCTAACTCTTACTATGATTTATTTCTTACTTATGAAAGTATCATATAAGATAATATTCCTACGGTCAATACTTGTGATTAATTATTAAAAATAGATAGCTTCTATAAATAGGAATTCTAACTCCAACACTATTTCACAAAAAATTTTATAGAAACACTTTTGCATTTCAACTAAGATTTATGGTATTTTAACTAGTATTTTTGTTATTTTATACCCAACTCAATTCATCTTGAATTATTTTCCAGTAACATTAAATAAGTCATCCAAATGATAATTTTAAATAAATAAAAGGAGAATTAATTATGTCTCAAGCTACTATTATCGATACTAAGTCAGAAACTCACAATTATGACTTAGTATTTACTCATGAATCTGTAACTACCACACTGTCTATTTCTTATACAGGAGATGATAATTTTGGAATTATTTATAATTCAGAGTTTTCAGGAATAAAGAATGGTCATGTTCAAGGAGGTCCAATTCCAGTTTCCCAAAATACTCAAATCAAAGTTCACGACAATCCAGATGTAATTGTTACAATTACTCAATTTAATCTGGACTTGCAAAACCATCATATATCCCTTCATATACGTATAGATGTAGATATTCCAGTCATAGGCAAAAAAAACATCTTTGATCAAACACTCGGTGGATATTACAACCCTTCTGTTTTTGGTTGGAAAGCTATTATATCAGAATTCAAAACAAAATCATAAAATAATCCCGAAAATGATATAAGAAAATAATTGTCGTTAACTTATTACAAGAAAAGTATGGAGGTGAAATATATTTATATATGTATCTCCATATTTTCATTATTGGAATTGTTTTTAAACCTCTAAAAATTTTATATTACATAGTATAGATAACAACTGTAAAGTTTCTCATCTGAATTTTCTCATTTATATCTAATTAATTTATAGTGCTTAATTTACTCATTGGGACTCTCATTGCCAACACCTCTATTTTGTTGTAAGATACTATTGAATACATTTAATAACATTAATGTATTTTTACACAAAATAATATATAATCTCATGAGGATAAAAATGTTACTATACTCAAAAATTCATTATCTACTATATGAAAAAAACAAATTTCTTGTTTTAAAAACAACTTTATCAATATTTATTATAGTCCTAATGTCTGTTGTTTTTTCAGGATGCACTGAACATCAATCAACAGATAAAAAACCGCCCAAAGCTATTAATGGTAAATTTGAACTTTCGGACTGGGACTTTCAAAAGGAGGGAGCTATTTTATTAAATGGTCAGTGGGAATTTTACTGGAATAAACTGCTTTATCCTGAAGATTTTAATCAATCAACTGTTTCCCATAAAAATCATATTGTGGCAGTTCCTACTTCATGGAGAAACTACCAAATCGAAGACAAAAAACTTCCCAATGAAGGATATGCCACCTACAGACTCTTAGTTGATCTTGACTATATTCCCCAAGACCTAGCCATTAATACTAAAGCCTTTATTTCAACCTGCAGAATATGGGTGGACAATAAAGAGATTTTTCAAACAGGTGTTGTCAGTGATAACCCTAATACTTCTAAAGATCGTTTCAAACCTCAGCTAATAACAATTCATCCTCAAAACAAACAATTTTATATAACAGTTCAAATTTCGAATTTCGGCTGCGCATATGGGGGATTTGTAACTGGTTTGGAGCTTGGAAATATACATTTACTTAATAATGAAAACAACAAACAAGCATATGTTGATATGTTTCTTTTTGGAAGCATTCTTATAATGGGACTCTACCATATAACGCTCTACCTTCTAAGAAGAAAAGATTGTTCTACACTGTATTTTGGAATTATCTGCTTATTAATAGCAATAAGGACTTTATTAATGGGACAAATGTTACTTTATTCATTTCTACCTTCTGTTCCATTACATATATTTCTTAAATTATCGATGATAACTCTATATCTAGCTCTTACTTTTTTTGTTATGTTTATCCATATAGTTTTCCCATTGGATACCCCAAGATGGTTCGTGAGATTTTCACAAGCTATAGGGCTATTCTTTTTTACAACAGCTATAATTTTTACCGAAAAACTTGGTAACTTATTTATTGTGCCTTATGAAATAATAAGCGTATTTATATTAATCGTACTGCTTTCTGTTCTTATTAAGGCATTTTTAAAGAAAAGGGAATCCTCAATTCTTGTGCTTAGTGCAGTGTTATTTATTATATTAATCGCTATTAATGATATCTTAAATAGCTATGGGGTTATTTCCACTGGATTTTTTATTCCTTTTGGAGTTTTTATCTTTATCTTTGTCCAATCCTTTATGCTTTCAAGGAAATTTGCAAAAGCTTTCTTTCATGAAGAGCAATTGCTAAAATCAGAACTTAGAATGCTTCAGGCGCAGATTAAGCCCCACTTTCTATTTAATACTCTCAATACAATCATATGTGTGTGCAGAGAATCCTCTGAAAAAGCTGAAGAACTGCTTCTTAACTTAAGTAATTACTTGAGATGTGGCTTCAGTTTTAAAAATGATGATGAATTTGCTGACTTAGAAACAGAATTGCTCCATGTAAAATCTTATTTACATATAGAAAAGGCTCGTTTCTTAGATAAACTTAACATAATATTTGATATTGACACCAATATACATTGCAAAGTTCCTGCATATATCATTCAACCAATTGTAGAAAACTCAGTAAGACATGGAATACTGCCCTGTAAAGATGGAGGCACTGTAAGACTCACAGTTAAAAAAAATAATAACATGCTTATTATTATCGTTGAGGATGATGGAGTAGGAATGACTGAAGAAAAATTAACTGCCTTACTTAACAGTTCAGATAAGAAAGCAGGAATAGGTATCTCAAATATTCAGAACCGTATACAAAGGATTTACGGCAAATCCATTAAAATAAAAAGTACCAAGGGAATAGGTACCATTGTAACCTTAGAATTACCTTTAAGTGATGCTCTAAATCTTTGATTTAGCCAACAGAACTTACTCCTCCGAGGAATCGAGGAGGAGTTACCTTTGATAAATAAAACAGAAAGCTTAAATAAATAAGAATCCTATCGTGGAGTACCATAAAAAAGTCAGGCTTAGATAAAGGGAGGAAATAAAATACATGAGAGTAATACTTGTAGACGATGAATTAGCAAGTCTTAATAACCTTAAATACTACTTATCAAAAGAAGAGGATATTGAAATTATAGGAATGTACCAAGACTCATTGGAAGCTATCAAGAAAATTATTACTGACAAACCTGATGCAGTTTTTCTTGACATCTCCATGCCTGAAATTGACGGGTTATCTTGTGCAGCAGAAATCTTATCCCATGACGAGGAAATGAAAATTGTTTTTGTTACTGCCTATGACGACTATGCGATAAAAGCCTTCGAGTTAAGTGCTATCGACTATATACTAAAGCCTATCGATCCACAAAGAATAAAAGCAACAATTAAAAGACTAAGTAAGTTTTCTGTTGACCAAACTACCAAGGAAAAATTTAAAAAAAATCAATTTATAAAAGAAAAAGCTATGAAAACTAATATTTCAAAGCTACCTCTATGGGAAAATGATAGAATCTTTCTTTGCGATATTGAAGATATAAGCTTTATTTTTTCAGAATGTGGTTATGTGAAAATTAACACCTGTAAAGGAAAGACTTACACTAGCAAAGAAACTCTTAATTATTATGAGGATAGATTAAATGAACTTAGTTTCTTTCGCTGTCACAAAAGCTTCATCGTGAATACTAAAAAGATAGCTGAAATTATTCCTTGGTTCAATAGCACCTTTAAGTTAATAATGGATGGAGATTCCAACTCTGATATAACTGTAAGCAGAAGTTATATGACTAGTTTTAAAAGCCTCTTTGGTTTGTAATTCTTATTAACAAAAATATTTAAATTTAAAAGGAGTGTAAAAATGACAAATATAAAGACACCAAGTTCTATAAATGTAATTTTTAATCCAAAGTTTCAAAATAATACGCTAAGTTCTACAGAAATATACATAACAACCCCTGATAATACCTCTAACATTAAATTTTCCTTAGACATCAACAATAAAATCAAAAATCTTTCCGAATGCCTGCCACAAGTATCTGGTGAAATATATTTAGATAATCATATGTCAAAAATTATTATAGATACTAATTTAAGCTTTGGACAAGGTTTTGAAGATTGCTGGATTGAAATAGTACCTTATGAGCCCTTAATGTTTGCTATCAAACTTTCTTCTTCTAATGCTCTTGCAATTAATAACACTAGTCCTATATTTGGCTGCGAGTATCCGTTCTCAGTATCTTCTGTAAGTTCTGGAGACACCAAAGAATTATCTGCAAGTTCTAGAGTCACTAAAGAATTATCTATTAATGAGGACGGAGCTACTTTTAAAGTAACAAATCTCGACACTAATCCAACTTTTAGTGTTACACACATTAAAGCTTCTAGTTCCCAATTTTACTTTAATGGAACCACAAGCTTTAATAAAAAAAGTTCTTATATAGACGGAAAGTTTATATCTGTATATAAAGATGCACAAGGCAATGAAAGTAAAAAAACTGCATTTACTCTTTATGTAGAGAGTATCATTAAATAACTTTCCCTATTAAGTATGCTCATTTAATTCTTTCAATGATCTTGTATAACTGTTCCAATAAATGAACTACCTTTATTTCAACTACAGTATATAACTTTGTGTAGAAACATTATTGGAACTTATATACTTTCTTCTATACAATCTACGCACTGTCCTAAAACTATAATCTGTAAGTTATCCGTAAAGACGTTAAGTAATTTATTATAATCTAATCTCAAATAGTAGCTTCTGTTAACGTTGATATACTTGTGCCTGGATAATTAACTTTCTTTAACCTAACTGTAAATGTTGAACCATTTTGTTCAACTTCAGTAAATGTCATTACCATACCAGTACTTATGTCTGGAATTGCTGGACACATAAAACCTGAATTGACGTAAATAGTCTTACCATTAAATAATGTATAGTGACTTTGAAGTCTATCTACATGCGTATGTCCCATTACTACAACTCTATTTTTAATTCCTTTATAACTACTATTACATAAATTTTCACCATTATTGTCTAAAGAGTTGTCCGCATCAACTACAAGTAAGCTAGTTAAGTCTTGCTGATTTTTCAAAATATCAGGATACATCTTTGCAACATCTGCTGCATTTATTACTGTACCATCAGGCATTGTAAAAACTAATTTAGTCATATCCGGACACTTAACTAAATTTGAAAGGGTTGACATTATCACATTTGCAAAATTACTATAATCTCCAGAATAATTTGACACTATTGCCTTCAAAATACTGGACATATCAGGGTTTCCTTGACCAGGTAGTTGAGCTGCATTCTGATTACCAGCCTCTTGCAATTTTTGTTGACAATACAAAGCTGAAACTCTTGAAACAAAATAACCTATAGGTAACGGCTTGTACAGATTTTTGTCACCGAGATCAGGTTTACAAAGTAAATCAAAGTAATGACCATGCTCAGCATAAATGCCATTTACCCCATAAGCTTCATCCAAACATACTACTTGTTTGTTTTTCTTACTATGAAGCTTTATATAATTATTTAATTCATTGAAATCTATAGTCATATCATGATTTCCACGAACATAATATAAGTCTCCTTTTATACTATCCATACAAGTAATAAAATCTCCATCATCCTGCACAGTAAACACTTCGAGATTATTATTTATGATTTCAGTTACTGTAGCTGAAATTTGAGGTTCAGGCGGATACATCCATGAATCAAACCAATCTCCAAGAATAACAACATCTTGTATTTGCTGTGCATTTGCTTGTATGTATTGTAAAATAGCTTTAAGGTATACTTGATGAACAGATTTCTGATACCAGTTTTCTGGAATATTTTCACCTATATGAACATCGCTTAAAAAAATATATTTCATTTTTGTCTCCTTATTATTAAATAAATTATTATTCTAATTTAATTGAAACTTAGTAATAAAAGCTAACTATAAATACTTCTATAAGCATTATTCGAGATATTAGCTTTCCAACATCTTGGATCAACTGAATATGAATTATCAGAATATATTAATGAACACATAAAACAACCTGTTTTACACCCTTCTAAATACTCACAACTTTTGCAGGGTTCTTCAACTAATTTCATATTTACCTTTAATATATTATCAGGTAAATCAGAGTTCCATATATCTTTTATTTTTGTTGTTTTCACATTACCTAATATAAAATTAGGGGTCTTACCTAGAGTCTCACAAAGTGTTATATTCCCATTTGAAATAATCGTCAGTTTAGATTTTATTCCACCACATTTTACAATGTCAGTTGGTCCACTCCAGCACATTCCCTCAACAGAAGGTTCTAATATTTTAATTTTATTTCTCTTACTGTTTATCACTTTTTTCAAGTTATTTAAATCGTTTACTGAGGGCATGAGTTCTTTCCCATTTCGTGATATATGTGTAAGTATAAATGGCGCTAAATGTACGCAATCTACTTTATTTTCAATACAGAAATCTAACAATTCCTCAATATGCTTTATATTCACAGGCATTAAAACCACTTTTAACCTAATATAAATATTATTATCTTTTAATGCTTTTATTGCAGCTTTCACTTTAGGAAGATTACCTTTATAACCTATAATACTATCATATAATTCTTCATTTGCTGCCGACATACTTAAATGAACAAAGTCTATACCTGCTTCTGAAAGTTGTTTTGCAGTTTCTTCAGATATCAATGTACCATTAGTTGAAACTATTGGATATATACCATTATCTTTTGTTCGCTTTACTAACTTTATAAAGTCTGGATACATTAATGGTTCGCCACCAGAAAAAAGTATTGTTTCAACCCCTAAATCTGCAGCTTCGTCAATTACTTTAATCCAATCATTAAACGAAAGTTCATCTTCTATACGGCTTCCAGAACTATTACAACAATAAATACATTTATGATTACACACATATGAAAGGGATAGCACTAACTCCTCAGGACTTTCATATCTCACAGGATTATATTGCCACTTTGTAGAAGACTTTTTCAGAATCCTCATGGGATCACAGGATAAATCTGTTTGGATTTCATGTGGATAGAATGTTATATGTGAAGCGTATTCATCCAGAACAGCTTTTATACATTGTTCTGATTTTTCTAAATCAATCTCAAATGTACCTGAAAATATTTTAGTAATAGTTTCAATATCATATTTGCCGCTAAATAATTCAAAAATCAATGCTTTTTGTGTTGATATATATTCAGATCCACCATCTCTAAAATTAGATATCATATTATAATTATTCATAATATGAGTCCTTATATATCTAGCTCGCACTGGATAAAGGTGTCTTTCCCTAGAATTCACTTCAAATTTTATAATTGACATAACTATATCCTTTCATAAGTTGAATCCATAAAAAATTTATTAGAATAATTTCCTTTCCAACATCTTGGATCTATAGAGTATGGATTTTCACTGACAAGTAAAGATAAAGCATAACATCCTGTATGGCAATGATCTAAGTGTTCACAAGTTTTACAAGGTTCGTCTATAATATCTTTACTTGGATTAACAATATCACTAACTTTTTTAGAATTCCATATCTCCTCAAGTGTATTGTCTTTTACATTACCTGCTGTCATCTCAGGTACTTCGATGAGTTTTTCACATACACTTATATCACCATTCGGAAGAATATTTATAGAACGTCTAAATGCTCCACATACTACTATATTATCCTCACCAGACCAACATCTTTGAACTGTAGCTGCCTTAAGTATCATTTTCCCTGAGAGTTCTTTTATCTTTGTTTGTACTAAATCTTCTAAGTCAAGCTCTTGCTTTCTTGTCATAAAAAGTTCAGTACCTCCTCTGCCTGCATTGCTAAGATCAAATCTATCAAGTACTAATTGTTTCACACCTAATTCACTACATAAATCTATAAGATTACTTATATCACTATAATTGACAGGTGTAATTACCGACTTGATATATACATCTATCCCAGCACCTACAAGGAGTTTAATAGCATTAATTACTTTTGGATATGTTCCTTTTACAGTTGCCATTTTATCATGAATTTCTGGTGTACCAGCATCAAGACTAAATTGAACACATGGCAATCCTATTTCCTTAAATTGTTTTACCACATTTTCATCAACAAGACTTCCATTTGTGCATATGTATACAGACATTCCACTATCCGTAATAGCTCTTAGAATATCAAAAAATCCGGGATGTAACATTGGCTCTCCACCACTTACAGTACATTTTACTATTCCTAATTCCCTAGCTTGCTTTATTACCTCAAGCCATTCATTGGTATTTAACTGAACAGTTTTTGCCTCTCCTGAATTGTTGAAACAATATATACATCTAAAATTGCAGTTATGTGTTAGAATTATAGTCATCTCACCAGGGCTATCAAATCTGTTTTTAGAAGAATTTTCTGTAGTTTTAATATCATATAAAAATGTTTTTGGATCATATTTATGGTTACAAGCTGAAACCTTGTCCTTCCATATAATATATCTGTCGAGCTTATTAAAAATAGTATCAATATAGTCGCTTTTTTCTATACTAAAAACTGATGAAAATATATATTTCAGATTTTCAAGAGTATATTCACCTGTACAGAGAGATAAAGCGAATGCCTCGAATGGATGTATAACCGCTCCATTATCTGCAACTAAATCTACAACCCAACAACCTGAAGGCATTTTTTTTATTCTTACTGTATCTTTTAATAATGGATAATAATCCTCTCTCATATTTCCCTCCTACATTTATAAAATGAAAGTTACATTACGAATTTATTAATAGATTGTTTGACGGCTGAAAGCCGCCAAACATGTGTACATAGCATACAATTTATGATAGATTGTATGAGTACATAATGTAATAAAAAATTTCTACATGAATGGTGGAAGACTTACACATGTATTTTCACATGGTGGTATTGGTGGTACACCAGTACAAGTACCACAGCAACTCATAGGTTCAACATTATTTTCTATTACTTTTTTAATATCTTCATCTGAAGCTGAATCTTTTATTGAATCTAATTGATCTGCTGCACTACGTAGGTTTTTTATTAAATCATCTATATTCTTACTCATCTTTTTCACCTCCTTTCAAGTGGCTAAATAAGGTAAAAATTAGCTCTCTTTTGCCAATTCAAGAGCTTTTCCCAAGTCTAGTAATCCATGTCCTTGAAAATAATTATCCCTTTTCAAATCTTTGCATGATGAAATAATAATTTCTTTTACTTTACTTGGATTCCCAATTAATTGTGGATAGCTATGTAAAAGTTGAGCTACCGCACCTGAAACAAATGGTGTTGCACAACTTGTCCCACTTGCTGATATATAAGAATTATTAAGAAACGCTGAAGAAATACAGTCACCCGGCGCTACTAAATCTGGTTTTATCCTACCATCACCAGTAGGCCCTTTAGAGGAAAATACAGAAATCCCATACTTTTCAGGTTCAATTCTATAAGTTGAACCTACTGTAATTACTTTTTCTGCAGTACCCGGATCCGTCACAGAAATCATCTCATAATTTGCCCATATTTTGGGACTGATATCATCACCTGGTACCTCAAATGCCTGAGCTCCATAATTTCCTGCTGCCACACATACAACTACTCCTGAATCCACTAATCTATTGGCCTCTTCACAAATAGGACTATGTCCAGAATAAAATTCTTTAATTGAATTTGCTGCACCGAAACTTAAATTTGCACCATGTATAACTAATTCATTTGATTCACTGTTAATCTTCCTTATCTGTTCCATAGCTTTTATACAAAGACTAAGGGAACTTGACGAATTTTCACTAATTACTTTAAAATTATATAATTTACATTTAGGTGCAACCCCTGAAAAATGATTACTAGGATCCCAACCAGCAATTATTCCAGCTACATGTGTACCATGTTTACCTGTGGGTCCCTCTCCTGTAAGATCAATGTCTATTACATTTGAATATTTAAGCGCATCATGCATTTTATCAATTCCATCATCTAAAACAGCCCATGTTATATCATTACAAAATTCAGTTCCATCAAAAAGAAAAGCTGGCTCATTTATAGTTTTTAAAACTTCATAATCCATTTTTTCTACTTCTTTATCAATCCATACATTCCTAACCTCTGGAATATGTTCTAGTAAATTAATTTGTTCAGGTGTAAGTGATGCAAATACAAAATATTCTGTATTATCAATTGCTTCTATATTTATATCTGGTAAGCCTTTTATTGCCTTTACTAAATTCTCGATTTTATAATTATGAGATAAGCTAATAATGACCTTGCATAACTTGATTTCATCAATGGCATTATTGCTTAAATGATGCTTAACTTTATTGCTTAAATAATACTTAACTTCATTGGTAACTTTATTATTATTAATCATTATCATTCCACCTTTTTGATTAAATTAGATATTACTAACCAACTAAACTAACTGTTGTATGATATATAAATTTGCCTTTCACGTATAATTTTCGGACAAGGCTTATTCTAAGTTATATTAAATAATGTATATTCTTACCTTTCTTTCTCACATCTCTTTGATTGATCTGATACAATATTAACACCCAAAATAAGCAACATGTTCAAATTATTCTCAAGATACTAAAAACAGCATCTAACTTGCCATAAATGGCAACTGAAATGCTGAACCCTTTTAACAAAATTTGTAAAACAACTAAATCTATTGATAATTTATCCTTTAGCTGATATAGTTATATTTATCATATTAGGTCGTTTAATATACTTCCAGTTATATCTAAAGATAAAATTGCATAAGTCAATAGTATAGCCTCTATAATTAACTTTAAAGCTCCGTCATTTTCATAAAAAATGGCCATAATTTAATTATACGCTTCTATATAAACTATGCCAAAAGTGAGGATTGCATTATGGACAATTGGATTACAAATTTTATGGAGAACTACGGTTACTTCGGTACCTTTTTAATGATTTTACTGGAAAATGTTTTTCCACCTATTCCTTCTGAGATAGTTCTTACCTTTGGGGGATTCATGACCACAAATACACACATGACTATTCTAGGGGTAATTATCGCTGCCACTGCTGGCTCTGTAACTGGTGCTGCTATACTTTACAATATTGGCAAGTTACTTAATGTAAATAAATTAGAAAGGATAATTAGTCGCTATGGACATATTCTTAGAGTTAAGGTAAGCGACATTCATAAAGCCAATAGTTGGTTTAATCGCTATGGGAACAGAACTATATTTTTCTGCAGAATGATTCCCTTGGTCAGAAGCTTAATTTCAATCCCAGCTGGCATGTCAAATATGAGGTTTAGTGTTTTTCTAATATACACCACAGCAGGAACTCTTATTTGGAACACATTGCTGGTATATGCAGGAGCAATTCTTGGAGAGTCCTGGGAAGATGTGCTCCATTTTATGGACTTTTACTCAGATATCATTGCTTCGATTTTAGTAATATGCTTATGTCTTTATGTTGCAAGGAAGTTTGTAAAAAAAAGAACTTAACGATATTTTGATATTCCATAGATATATACTTTTTAGCCTACTCTTATAAACTTAAAAAGCTACTAATGGTTAACTCCACTACGATACTAAGGAAATAAAAACTACTGTTACTCATTACATTATTGAATAACAGTAGTTTTTATCTATATTGTAACTAATCACAACTAAATATACATTTTTATGAAAATGAAGATGCTTGTAGCGTTTGTTTTATTTTCATAGCAAATTGACGCGCTCTTTCAAAATCTTTATTATTTGGTCTTCCTTTATTTAAGCCTCTAAATAGGTATTTTGTAAAACTGTAATCCATAAAGCCTTTACAGCAAAAATGCCCAATTACATCAAAACCTTTTTCAATCAACATTTCATTAAGAGTTTTATGTGGAACTTCTAATGGAATAGTTGCTGTTGAAAAGATAAACGCTTTCTTATTATTTTGTTTATTAATACTGCTAACCAAATTTAATATACTCTCATGATGTTTTCCATTATATATACCCGAACCAAACCCAATCAAGTCATATCTAGATATACTTTCAATATCAAAATCCTTTGGTTCTATTACATCAGCCTCTAATATGTCACTAATTGCATTAGCAATTTTTATAGTATTTTTATGATGTACTGATGCACAAACTATTAAAGTTGCCTTATTGCCCATAACCATTCCCCTTAATTAATTTATAAAGACTTTTTATATTTCTTATAATACTTTACACTTAAAGCTATATAAATTATGCCTAAAGCCATGTAAAATATTCCAAAAACCTTTTTATAAATTAAATATAAGACTCCTAAAATACAAAGCATAAGCCCTGCGAATATATATAATTTCCATGAAATTTTATTATTTACTTTTGCACTTTTACACTTACCATATTTTTTTATTTCCTTAATCCTTGAGTTATATGCTATGTAAGGCATAAAGTTAAAAACAAACACAAACATATCAATTATTAGTAGTCCCAAGATAATTAAAAACATAGGTCTTATAGCTATTAAAGAAACAGCTAACAACGCTATTAATGCTATAGCTATTACTAAAGAAACAATGGTGCCTTTCTTTGTTAAGTTTCTCATGCTTTCATATTTATCTATTTCTGATGCACTATCACTATAAATAGGATTAGTCCCAGCCTTTGCTGAAAAAATATGCATGTAATTTTGTATAGAAACCACGGGACTCCATCCCGCTTCTTTAAATATAGTAAAGTACTCTTCATTTGCCTCTGATTGATAATCCAAGGTATATATTATATCCTGTGGCTTATCTTTTTTTAACTTATAGAAAAAACCGTATTTTATCTCTTCTAATATCCAACCTTTGCTGGCGTAATTTTTTAATTTCTCCATATCACTTTCTTCACTAAAGGCAAGGCCATTAATTATTAAATATTTATTGTCCATGAATATCCCCCTTTTCTAATTCAAAACAATTCTCAGCGAATTTCACCATCTGCTTTTTACGTTCAATCTCTTTTATGAGCATTTCTCGCCCTTTACCTGTTATTTTATATACCTTTTTATTTTCCTCTGCACTAGGGCTTAACTCCACTAACTCTGCTGATAAAAGCTTTTTCAGTGTTGTATAAAGTGATGCAGGTCCAATAGTAACTTCATTATTAGTAAACTTCTCAATAGTTTTCATAATTAGGTATCCATGCTTTTCTTCAATGACGCTAGATAGAATATAAAAAGCTGAATCCGTTAGTTCTCCAATATCAATAGAATCTTTCCTTGGCATAAAGTTCTCCTTCCAATTCCAAGTATATCATTAAATGATATATCCATAATTGAACTATATCATTTAATGATATAGTTGTCAAATTTTCTATCCCTCACTTTTTCTATTAACATTAATTGATAAAATCAGGACCACCCGTCAAACGGGTGGTTTGCTTTAGCCCTATAAGGGCATGTTACTGGCCGTGCTACTCGCACATTGAGCGGTTTGCCAACCGCATACCTTTACTGGCTGCACCTAAAAGGTGCTTTATTTTTTGCCTTTGTTTACTGATTCACCCGTAAACGGGTCAATAAATTCTTTCAAGCTCATTTGTTCATATGCTAAATCTTCCTGTATTTGATTCTTTATGTATTCTTCTATTATCTTTTTGTTTCTTCCAACTGTATCAACGTAATAGCCTTTACACCAAAATTGCCTATTCCCATATTTATATTTCAAATTTGCATGTCTGTCAAAAATCATCAATGAACTCTTACCTTTCAAATACCCCATAAACTGAGAGACACTTAACTTCGGAGGTATACTTACAAGCATATGTATATGATCCTTACATGCATTTGCTTCAATAATTTCTACTCCTTTATGTTCACATAACTTTCTAAGTATTACCCCTATATCCGCTTTTATTTTTCCATATATGATTTGTCTCCTATACTTTGGTGCGAAGACTATGTGATATTTACAATTCCATTTACTATGTGCTAAACTACTATTATCCATTACGGATATACCTCCTTTGTACTTTTGGTTGTGGTCGGAAAACCTACTACCATTTTACATTGGAGGTATTCTTTTTTTCTACTCATCGCTAGAAGCTTTTTAGAACCACAGGTAAAACCTGTGGTATTCGTAAAACAAAAATATAACCACCTGTAAATAACTACATCTACAGGTGGTATTTGAGATATATGATGAAACCTGAATCACTAATAAATTGTAATGAAACATTCGACTGATGGTAAATTTATATATAATGAACTAACATATTAACTTAGCTATGAAGTGGAATCCTTTATATTATGTAGTACTTTATATATAATGAACTACCAACCCAACAACCAAATATAAATTAAACTAGATATTCAGTATATAATTCTAAAATTCAATCTTTGAATCTAGAAAGAAATTTGTGATTGATGCTTTTCAAAAAAGTCCACTCGTGGCTCTAAAAACTTTAACTTATGCATAGTTTGATCAACTATAAATTTATAAACTGGCTCAAAAATATATTCCCAATTCCAAAGGTTTTCATTAACATTTAGATATTCTCTTACCTTTTCACAGCTCTTTGGTGCAATTGGATGAATTAAAGTTGTAACAGTTCTAACGGCATGAAAGGCATCTATCAGAACTTGTTTTCTAAGTGCATTATCATCGCTAGTATCTGCTACTCTCATATTATTTACCCAATACTTGTTCATATTACGAATGTAGCTATCTAAAACGTAAATTAAGCTATGAAATTCGTGATTATACATATGCCTTTCATAGGTAAGAATAGCTTCTTTTGATTCTTCCATAATACTATCACTAATTTCACCTACTGGTATTGTACCATTAAAATGCTTTTGTGCCGTGTAAAAACAAGAACGGACAAGTCTATTAAATACGTTAGTCAACAAATTGCCATCTTTTAAAACTGTATCAGGGCCTTGTTTATCTTTTTCCTCCATGAATACTTGTGGCATAAAACTAACACTTCCCTTTGAAAGTCCTAAGCTCAGGAAATGCATACGTAATTGCTCTGGTGTATAATATTCTAATAATTCTCTTGCCATAGGTGGTTTTACAGCACCACTACTACTTGCTTTTTTATTCATAAATAATAGATGGCTGTTAGCAATCAAGTGTGGAAGATTTATCTTATCCCAATCTATTTTATCTCCAGCTTTAATCCCCTCTAAAGCCATAAACATTGCCATTTCAGCAATCCCGTAAAAATAAACATTATCTTCTCCAATAAATTGATATACCTTTGAATCCTCGGAATGCCACCACTCTGTCCATTGGTCAGGATTCTTACCTATGGTTTCAAGATATGTTTTTGTAAAAGAAATAGGAGCCCATAAAGATTCAGGCCAAACCCAAAAGGTTAAAGCTTTCAGCTCTTCCTTATCTGGCACTGGTATACCCCACTCAACATTTCCTGATAACCTAAAAGGTACTAAGGTCTTACCGGTTCTAAAACGAACTCCAACTTCATCAAATACCCCTCTTGCAATATCTCTATCCTCTAGACTTTCAAACACAAAAGTAATAGAAGGCTTTTTAGGTTCATCAATCGTCCTATGCTTCGGTAATTTTTCTTCTAAATCTGTAATACCTTCTAGTTGCTTACGTTTTACAAAAATGACTGGTGGTTTTAGAGATTCTTCTATGGTATTTAATAAATTTTTTCGTAAGTTAGAATTTGCCCTTAAATAATCTACCCTTTCAGCTAAGGTATTGTTATACTCCTCTAATTTAAAATACCAATTTGTCACCTTTCTTAATTCAGGTGTTTTCCCAGATAAAATACTCTTTGGGTCAATTAATTCATCTGGCATATATTGATGACCTAAATCACATTCATCTGCATAACCTTTGTCTGAGCTACACCCTTCAATAGGACATTTCCCAACTACTTGCCTGCCATTTAGAAACACCTTAAAATCAGGGTCATAAAACTGTGGTGAAGAAGCTTTTGCTAAATACCCATTGTCATATAACTTATTAAATATTTCTTCCGATACACCTTTATGAATTTCACCAGCTCTATCCAAGGCAGAAGCTGCGTATAGATTCATGCTCATTTCGTATTTCTCTAAAACTTCCTTTTGTTTTTCATGATATTCACGAACATACTCCTCTATAGACCCTTCATATTTTCCTTCCTCTACAAGCTTTAAATAACTCGCTGAAATAGGTGAGCCATAGCAATCTGTTCCTGAGACAAATATAACATTTTCATTTCCAATTCTATCTCTTAAAAATCTTGCGAAGGTATCAGCATGAACAAACACGCCACCTACATGACCAAAATGTAAATCTTTATTACCATATGGCATTCCCGCAGTTATAATAGCTTTTTTAGGAAATATAGGTCTTTCTATTTTTTTATCTTTCATAATGAACACTCCTTAAAATATAATCCTATCTTTGCATAAAAAAACGTAAAAAAAACACCTCCTACAAATAATTTGTAGGGGCGATTATACCGCGTTGCCACCCTATTTCATTAGTATGTCACCATACTAACCTTATCAAGTACAAAATTATACCCTAGTTCTGTAACGTGAACAAACGTCATAGCATCACCTATGGATAAAATAGGATCCGTATGCAGCTCCAAGACTTGTTTCATTAAATTGTCCACTGTTCCATCTCAGCAAAAGGAACTCTCTGTAAGTTTTAAAAATAACTACTGCTCTTTTCATGGCCTTTTTATTAATATAGTAAACAAATGCACTTATGTCAATATGTTTCCCATAACTTTTTTCTCTGATACATAGGCTCTTAACCTTTTTTCAAAATACATTGCCTTGTATATAATCCATACATATATCAACAACTAAATTTGAATTATCCACAAAATAAATCACTTTAACATATTTGAATAAAGCTAAGATTATACATAAATATTTTTCTTGATATCATTAAATCCTAAAGTCAAAGTTTAGACGAATAATTTAATCTTTGACTTTAGGTATCTATAAAAACTCTAGTAAAAATCATTAATATCATCCTGATAATGTGAATTCCAAATAATAACCCAACATTTTTCAATACCTTCTCTAGTCATAGCCTCAACTCGATGATTTCCATCGTTTATTCTAAAGTCATCTCCTTCATGCTGTACTATTAAAGGTGGCATGCCCCAACCTTTACGAATAAGTTCTTGTAAGTTGAAAATGCGAGGCTCCCAATGCTCTGGTGGATTGTAATATTCCATACCTGGTTCTGGACCACAGCATCGTCTTAACTTATCAATACTTATAAGCAAGGGACCTGTCCAATATCTTTTTTGCAATTTTAGTCCTTCTGAAAAAGGCACATTATTTCCTACAGAATTCAAAAATAAATGAACCCATTCTTCTATTTTTCCTTCCTTTGAAAAGCTTATAGCTTCTTCAACTGTAAATTTCATATCTTTCATAAACCTTCTCCTAAAATTATTTATTCTACTTTTGACTTCATTAAAATAGGGAAATATATAGTATTCTTTGTTCTTACATCTACATAGATATTGTACTGAAACTCTAAAACTATTAATATATCAACTTTATTTATATTTATTTAATACATAAAGACTGCCTATGGAAGTTTTAGTTACCTAGACAGCCTTTATAATTTATCTATATATTCCAATTAGAAATCTACATTAATTTCATAAATGTTATACGCATTCAATGTAGAAACATTACTGGAACCTATATATTTTTATCCTTGATCAATTGATTGATTAATTTAAAGTCCTAATAAAGCCTTCTTTAAGAGGGCAAGGTCAATTGCATTTATTACACCATCTCCATTCATATCTACTACTTCTATGCCTCCTGGGAAAATTATGCTACCTTGGCCTAAAATATATTTCTTAATGTATGCTAAATCAATGGCTGTAACCTTTCCGTTCCCATCAGCATCACCTTTAATTACTAGAACTTTTGTTGTTGGCTCTTCTCCGAATACTTTCTTTCCATTAACATACATTGATATATGAGGGTTTTGAGCATATTCTTCTGTTACACCTTGGCGGCTCCAATCATTAGTAGGGTCCCAATGAGCCTTCCAATTTGAATCTTGACCTGTTACAAGTCCAAAGTGGAATTCTCTAGAACCGTATATAGCATTGCCACTCCAATCAATTTCAACATAATAAATACCCTTTTCTTTATCCCATTCAACTGGAGCACTTATAGTTGCACCCTTAACATCAACAGTATTTGATTGATCGTACATAACAGGACAAGTTATCGCATCTATTCCTTGGTTATATTGCATAAGCTCAGATATATTAAAGAAATATCTAACCTTTATTGTGTCTTCAGTATGAGGTGGATGTACTGTAAGATTGTTGGCTCTTATTGTAACCTGTGTTCTTTCACCATTTTCCTGCTCAAGTTTTGATTCCACAAAGAATTCATCTACAGGAGCTTCTTTTAGTGGAAAATTTTCAAGTGGCATTTGATCTTGTCCAAAATATTTAGTTATACCTGCTAAAGCTCCAACAAAACCTGCATTGTAATCTACTGCAACCTCATTACCTACAAAGTCCGTTGTATCATCTTTATGGCTATCAGTCTGGTCTGGACCTCCTACTAAAGCTCCCCAAAGAGTATGTCTGTGTTCATTTGGGACACCCATGTTGTTAGTTATAGAACCATGAGCAGCTCTGTGATGTGGATGCTTTGCTGAATTCTCTGCATAACCTACCTCATAGCATCTATTCAAAGGATTATCACCTAATATATAATTCATTTGGCTCTTAACCCATGCATCGAAATCACTACTACCAGTTTCCTTCTTATATACTAAGGCACATAATTGTTCAGCTGAATTATAACGTGCTGAGCCCCAAGTATTTACTACCTTGAACCCACCTGGAGTAGCAGCCATAAAGGTTTTGTCACTTGGGTCTTCATGTGGAACCCCTGACCAATATTCGATGTTCCATCTAAATATGTACCAATCTCTCTCTGTATTAGTTATTGGAGCTAGCTTCGCAAATACACCACCCCAAACAACATCCCAGCTATGACACCAAATATTTTGCCAATCATCCTGAGTAGATTTAATTATCTTTCCAAGATAGCCTAAATAACGTCCATCTGGAGAAACCTCAACTATGTCATTAATATAAGATTTTTCTCCTGTTGCAATATTAAGCCATACTGCTGCCCAAGAAAGTTCATCCTCATCATAAGATGAACCATAGAACCCTCCAGAGTATCCAAGTCCACGATACTTAACTGCGAAATTATAAAGAGCTTTTGAAGTACTTAAACATTTTTCAGCATAGGCAGCATCAGTATCTTTCGTATTTAAATACATTATCGCAAGTGCTGCAGCAGCTCCAGCAACTTGGTCACTAGCAGGAGTCTGCGGAGTTGCAAAATATGCAGGTCTAAGTGTAGGTTGAAGTTCTGGCGCACCCCAGTAGCTGTGGTCGGAGCTTCCTTCTCCAACTTGATAGCAGAAAGCCACAACTTCTCCATTTTCATTCATGAAAGTACAACGTAAGAAATAATCTGAATACCACTTTAATAAATCTCTCATATGAGCTTCTTCACCGATTCTGGCATAAGCATCTTTAAATTCATAAAAACCCCAACCTAAAGTAGCTGCTGCATAAGAGCCAGGTAACCCAAACTTAACATGGTCTCCTGCATCATGAAAACCACCACTTAAATCAACAGTTCCATCACCATCAGGATCTAGATATTTTCTGTTGGCATCAATAAATTCTTGAGTTAAGGAAACACCTTTCTCTGCCATTGCACCATCAGCGCCTTTTCCTGCTGGCACTAAAGGGATCTTTGCATCATCAGTATGACAATCCCCTCTCCATTCTAACTTTCCACCTGTAATACCTGCTCCACATTTCTCTGCATCATAAAAGTACATTGATTTTTGAAATGCTTCTGCATAATTGTAAGTCTTGCTTACAGTTTCAGAGTGTGCTTGTACCCCAAGCATTGTGGAAAAGATAGCTAATGTAGCAACACTAACTGTAGTCTTTTTCACTAATTGTTTGACTTTCATTCCCATCATTCCTTTCAAAATATTGATTTTATACAAATGCTTTGTTTTTGAGTTATGCAATTTTCTCAATAAGCACTCATATATCTATAAAGTAACTCAATATAGTAATTCGTATAAATGATTATTTTTTTGCTGAATATTTTGTAAACATTTAACTAACATATGCAAATTTTTAACTCACATCATTTAATTTTCGATAAACAACCTTTTATTTCCTAACTCTTTTTATCATTTCAACCTCAATAAAAGGTCCTAGTTATGTATAAATACTTCTTAACTTGAAAAGCCTAGAAAAAGAAAGTAATCAAAAGCAACAACTAGCATATTGGGATCTAGAAGATACAATTAGTAATTATAACCGTTTATGTGCATATATTAAACTTGTTATAAAGTATAAGTTACCATATAATAAATTTATACCAATTACTTATTCAATGCTTTAAATAAATTAGATTGATATTTTGAATGGAGGATCTATATGTGGTCTAGAAAAGAATTAAAAAACAGAGCTAAAGATATTTTAAGAAAGACTTATTGGCGTGCACTTGTGGTTAGTATAGTAATAGCTATTACTGGTGGAAATGATGCCTGGAGTGGCGGCGGTAACGGTCGTTCTAACTATAAAGATTTTAAAAATCATACTTATTCAAATTTCCACTATAGTGACTTTATAGATTGGCACTTTATACTTGTTTTTGCTTCCATTTTCTTAATAGTATCTGTACTAATACTAGCCTTTCGTATTTTCGTCGGATATTCTTTAGAAGTAGGTGGAAAGAGATTTTTTACTCAAGCTTCTCAATATGGAGATGATAGAATTTGTTTAGGCTTTGGGTTTAATGGTGAAAACTACAAAGGTATAGTAAAAACAATGTTAGTTACAAATATTTTTATTTTCCTCTGGACTCTACTATTAATCATACCTGGTATCATAAAAGCTTATGCATACAGAATGGTACCTTATATCCTTTCAGACAACCCAAATATCGGAACTGAGGAAGCAATTGCTCTAAGTAATAAAATGACTATGGGACATAAATGGGATATGTTTGTATTAGACTTATCATTTATTGGTTGGTATATATTAGGCTCATTACTTTGCGGAATAGGTGTATTCTTCGTTATGCCTTATAGTAATGCTACAAACGCTGAATTATATTTAGTATTAAGAAGAAATGCTTTAGAAAACAACTGGTGTAGTCGTAGAGATTTGTTATTAGATGACGCTAATAATACATGGTAATACTAAGATTACAATATGCTTTATTTTCCTAAGTAAAAAATAATAACTTTGCTATATTAAATAATATAAATATAGAAACAGGATAACCCCCTTATCCTAAGAAATGCTTAGCAATATCTGCTAAGCATTTCTGTTTTTATTAATATTATTTAAATCTAATGTATCTTTGAACCAAGAGCTCGTTTAATTACTTTAGTAGCAAAACCTGGATTTATTCTATACATAAAATCCATAAGATTAGAATCCTTGCCAATGCAGAACTTGTACTTATTTTTTTCCATTCCACTTATAATCTTTTCAGCAGCAGCAGAAGGTGATAATATTAATTTAGAATTTTTCTCTTTTTCCGAAGCACTCTCATTAGTAAGCTGTGAGTTTTTCTTTATATCTGTGGCTATACCACCTGGAAATACAACGGATACATGTACATTAGTATCTGATAGTTCTGAATACAAGCCTTCCGTCATTATCTTAACTGCTGCCTTTGAAGCACCGTATGCACTTTGACCTGGCACTGGGAAAAATCCTCCCATACTAGCAATATTCACAATATGTGCTTCTGGTCTAGTCAATAAATGATTTAAAAATGCTTTTGTCATATACAATGTTCCATAAAAATTAACATCCATTACTTTATCTATTTGTTCAAAGGTTAAATCTTTCAATTGTACAAAGGGTTGTATAATTCCTGCATTATTGATAACTCCATCAATATACCCCAAAGTTCCAATGATTTCTTCTGCAAAATCTAAGACAGCTTTTTTATCTGTAATATTCACAACTCGTGTCAATAATTTATCGCTTCCACCAGATATTTTATATGTTTCCTCTAGTGCAGATTTATTTATATCAATTGCAATTACCCTAGCACCTTTTGATAATAGTTTAAGAACTACTTCTCTTCCAACACCGTTTCCTCCACCAGTAACTACTATGTTTTTATTTTCTACCTTCATAATTTCCCCCTATGATTAATTATTTTATAATCCTTAATATTCAGTTAGCACAACAGGCTATCTTTTATGTTCTTAGTATATAATTCTTAAACCTTTTCCTCAATTGTACCTTTGGGCATCTGGCATTTGCACCTTTGGGTAAAGCTTTTATCTAGGTTCAGCTTTACTATCAATATATAACCTATATATCACTGCAGTAGTGTGGCTTCGTCAACTTTGTTAATTTCCATGGTCATATATATGTTTTGGGGGCAAATTTAATTATGCACATTATACTATCTTAGATTTATAATATCTTATATGAATTTCAACTCTGCTTCATTTTAAGAGGATTACATCCAGAGGCAACACAGCCTCCATCACAAAGTATATCCACCCCAGTTAAATATCCAGCCTTGTCACTGGCACAAAATGCCATCAAATTTGCAATTTCTTCAACATGTCCCAGTCGCTTTATTGCACAAAATTTTATAAGATTTTCAACTTCGTCTTTTTCCACTTCACCCATAGGTGTCTCAAAAGATCCTGGGGAAATTGATAATACTCGGATACCCTTTTGCCCAAACTTTGCAGCATCAGTTTTTGCATACCAAGTAACAAAGTTTTTAGAGATGCCATAAGCTACACCTGACCTAACCTTTTTAGGGAAAAGATTAACTCTTGCCATCATTTTCTTCATAAAAATTTCTTTATTAGTTCTGCTGTATTTATAACTACCTTTGGGCATAATAAATTTCGGAGTAAGATAAGCCGACATAGATGATACATCTATAATGCAAGAACCTTTTTCCATAACCTTATAAAAAACCTCATTTATATTGATTGTACCTAAGGCATTGGCCTCCATTATTGTTACTGCCTCTCCCATATGTGGTGACATTCCTGCTGCATGTATTACCGAAGAAATAGTTCCTATTTCCTTTGCATGGGCTGCTAATTTATTTACTGAAGCTTCATCTGAAATATCACAAGCAAAAGCTTCTGCCTCAATACCTTCTGCTCTTAATTCTTCCAACGCTTTTTCAAGTTTCTTTATGGTTCTACCTACAATAATAATATAGTTATCCTTACCTATTATTTTTGCAGTTGCGAGTCCCATACCACTGCCACCACCAGTTATTACACATACTTTTCTCATAATTTTCCCCTTTCCTTAGAAACACGCTACAATATTTTCATTGATTACCTCTGATAATTACCTGCTAAATTCAAATACCTTCTATTTCTCAATATGGATGATTCCCTGTTCTATAGCTACTGCAACTGCTTGGGGTCTAGACTCAACCTTAAGCTTACTGTATATATTAGTTAGATGAGCTTTCACAGTTCTTTCAGCAATACCCATATCAACAGCTATTTCCTTACTAGTACAACCTCTTGCAACTGCTTGTAGAACAAACAATTCTCTTTCCGTAATCCCTGCGTTAAAAGTATTATTACTTTCTTTTGATTCTTTTTTTGCCCCAAAAATTATCCCACTGATTTCAGGCTGAAGAAGTAGTTCCCCTCTGATTGCAGCCTCAACAGTTCTTATAAGTTCCTCACGAGTACTATCCTTTAACAAATACCCCCTAGCCCCTAAAGCAAGGCCTTCTCTGATTAAATTTTCATCGTTAAAGGTTGTTAGAATAATTATTGGAACGGGATTTTTCTTTTCTTTTAAGGCTCGTATTGCTTCTAGCCCACTTCTTCTAGGCATATTCAAATCCATCAAAACCACATCAGGTTTTAACTGCTCAATAAGAACCAATGCCTTTTCTCCATTTTCTGCTTCACCTATAACTTCATATTCTTCTTCTGTTTCAAAAATTAGCTTTAGTCCCTCCCTAACTACCAAATGATCATCTACTACCAATATTTTTCTCTTATCCATTTTCCTCATCTATTCCTTTCTCTATTGGTATAATGATATTTATATTTGTTCCAACCTTCCGTTTACTTTCTATTTTGATTTCACCATTAATTGCCTTTACACGCTCGGTAATCCCCACTATACCGTAATGTCCAAATAACTTATCTAAAATCCTAATATCAAACCCTACACCATCATCAGAAATATTTATATTAATTTTATTATTGATTTCTATTATTTTGACAACTACATTTTCAGCCTTTGCGTGTTTTGCTATATTATTTAGAGCTTCTCTCACAATGTATACCATCTGTTTAATTATCCTTGAAGATATTTGGGCTTCTATGTTAATGTCTTTTGAAATAAAAGCATTAGATACATTCTTAAAAGTATCTATTTCATTTTCTAAAGACTTATTTAAATCCATTTTTCTTTTTTCATAACTTCTTAGATCATTTATAACAAGCCTAGAATCTGCCAAGGTTCTTCTTGCATGTTCCATTGATTTTTCAACTATCTCATTAGCTCGTTTCACATTCTCCTTACTTAAATTAGCATTTATTGCTTCAAGTTGCATTATCAATCCTGCAAGACCTTGAGAAAGGGTGTCATGCAAATCTCTAGCCATTCTCTGTCTCTCATTAGCTAAGGTTAGCTCTTCAACCTTCTCATAAGCTAACTCTAATTCCTTTAAAACCTTCTGAGTTTGTATCCGCAACTTCACTTGCTTAAAATAAAAGATTGCATATGCACGCATGGCTATAGTTATTATTATAATCAGTGGCAAAGACTGAATTAATTCATGGAAGCCATTGATGATAATGATAGTGCCACCAAAAATACTATAGAAAAACATTGAGGTAAGAATAACTTTAATAGCATCATTATAAACAATCATACTTTGAATGATTAAAAGAGGCACTAACCCAAGAACTATAGTTTTATATCCCTCATGGGCTATTATGGCATAGTCAAAGGTTATTATTCCCTGCACAATAAAGTAAATCCAATACTTATGCTTAAATATTTTGTTAGAAAATAAAAATACTAGAATTTGGATTAGCATAACTATTGTAAATCCTATAGTCTCATGAAAAGATAACTTTCCCGAACTTTGCACAAATACAGTAGCAAGATAAATTAGTACAACACCAAATACCACAGGAAACTTTGGTGAAATCATTTCATCAAAATCTTCTATAAATACTGATTTAAATCTATTTTTCAAAACTTTCACCTACCTCGCTTTTTCTATTGATATATATCTATATTAATTTAAAACACACAGTTCTCATCAATAATCCCTATATATCTGCATCATTAATATATATTTATATTAATTTAAAGCAGTGCTTTCAACAATTGTACCTTTGGGCAATTGTATATAAAAAAAGCGGTGAGCCAAAAACTCAACGCCTTCTCTATTATAATTTATCCACAATAGAAACTTCAATTGTTAAGAATAATCTAAAAGTTATTTTCTTATACTAAATCTATCATTGTATAGAGAGTTGCTTTGCATAGGCAAACGAATATTTGATATTAATCTTCATAATCTAACTATTCAAGAATTAATCTAAGAAATAATCCAGAAGATAATTATGTGAGGTAAAAATGAATTTATTAAAAAGAACTCTAACACTTACTATTACTTTAATTTTTATTATTGTTACACTAACAAGTTGTGGCTTAAAAACAATAAAAGTTTCTTCAAATGTTAGTACAAAAAATCCAATCAAAGTAGGAATATTATTATATTCCTTTGAAGAAATGTATCTTTCCTTGCTAAAAAAAAGTTTAGAAGACATTGAAAAAGAGAATACAGACAAAGTTGAATTTACTTTTTTTGATGGGAAAGCAAATTCAGCTATACAATATCAACTTATGGATGAAATGATTAATAAAAATTTTGATCTTATATTTTTAAATATCTTTGAAAGCAAACAAGAAATATTAGAAGATATTATTTATAGAGCCAAACAAAAAAATATCGCATTAATTCTATTTCTTTCCACTATTCCAAATTTAGATATTATGAAAAGTTATTCAAAAATTGCTATTATAGCAGCAGCTCTAAAAGACCCTCCTGTACTAGAAGGACAAATAATTGTTGATGAATGGAAAACAAACAAGAAAATCATGGATAAAAATGGAGATAATATTCTTCAATATGTTATGTTAAAAGGAAAAAAAGATAGTACATTAAGTGATACAAGAACAAAATATTCACTAGAAACAATTAAGAACGCTGGAATACAAACCGATGAACTTTCAACAGTAGTTTGTAATTGGAATAGAGAAACAGCAAAAGATGCTATTACTTCATTATTTTTAAGATATGGTCCTAAAATTGAAGCAATCATTGCAAACAATGATACTCTCGCTATTGGAGCCATAGAAGGTCTACAAAAGTATGGTTATAATAAAGGAAATAAATCAAAAACTATTCCTGTGGTTGGCATCGATGCTTTGCCAGAAGCTCAAGAATTAATTAAGAAAGGTTTTATGCTTGGTTCTGTTTTTCATAATCCTCGAATTCTAGCAGACACTATTTACACTGTTGGCATGAATTTAGTTAATGAAAAAAAGATTACTGAAGGAACAAATTATAAACTTGATTCATCAGGTATTATAATATCTGCTCCCTTCGAAGAATATACCCTTAAATCTATACCTAAAACTGACTAAGACCTGAAAATATGCTCAAATTATCAAGATTACTTTTCTTGTCATTCATATATACAAAGAGAAAAAGCACTCATTCGAAACAGAATCAGTGCTTTCATCTCTTAAATTCACATAATAAACTTTTTTATTTAAATTTTTAGCCTGAATAATACAAATTGGGGATTTAGCTTTTACCATTCTTTAATACTTTTACAAAACTATACACAATAACAGGAAGAACAACAATCATTATAATCCCCACTAACCTTACTAATTTATCTGGTAACTCAATTCCAAGAAGTGAAAAAAAGCATTTATCACAGTTACAATTCCAATAATAAGTAACTTATTCCCCATATTGTTGAATTTCTCTTATTATTCATTCTCTTATTATTCATTTAAATCTATCTCCATATTACTATTGAAAGTACTCAATCTTAAATTAAAATTTATCCATAAATATAACTTCAAATTATTCTGATACTGTGGTGATCTTTAGTTGTTTTCTCATTACAAATTTTTGTTCTATTTCTGCATGAATAGTAAAGCCGAAGTTTTTATACATCTCAACAAATCCCATAAAATATTTAAGTTCATCTGTAGCTTCTTTTTCGAGATATACTTCAACATAATCAAAACCATCTTTCGCCGCCTCTTCTCAAGCATATTGAAATAATTGTTTTGCTATTACTTTTCTTTTCATATCAGGTTCAACAAGAAAATAATATATAGATTTTACTTTATCATTTGGTTCAATATCCAATTCATTTACTTGGGGCATAAAACGATACCAACCGATACAGTTCAAACATTCTGTTTTTGTATTTGCGTTACACCAACCAACGATACGATCGTCAAAATATGCTAAATATCCTTGTATTTTTCCGCTCTTAACATATTCAATAGCCATTGTTCTTCTTTCTTCACAGGATGGAATCCCTGTTCCGAAACGGTGGTCAGCACTACACCAACACTCACAATAACAAGTATGCTCAGGAATATTGTCATCATGTGGCGTCGTGTCAAAAAAATTTATATATTCTTCTACGTGAGCAGGTGTCAATTTTTTAATTTCGACATTCATTCCATTTCATCCACTAATTTTTAATTATAACCCATGGCTCCTTTTACTTGTTGCATTTTTTCTGTATTAGTTAACATCTCTAATAACTTGAATGCCACCTCAGGAGCTGTCTCAGGACAATATGATGTGATAATGTTTTTATCAATAACAACTGGTTTATTTATAATATTAATACCATACTTAGCAAGTTCTCCTTGAGTCTTCCCATTATCTAGATGATATGTTGTTGCATTTCTGCCTTTAAGTACTCCACTCTCAGCCAAAGCAAATGCAGCAACGCAGACGCTTGCAATAGGCTTTTCATAATAGTCAAATTTTTTTATCAAATCTAAAGTTCTAACATCAAGGGCTTCCTCATTAAATCCAAATTCTCTAAATCCACCTGGTATTGCTAATGCATCATACTCCTCAACGTTAATATCATCTATAAGGACATCCATCATTACAGAGACACCAAAAGTACTAGTAACGATTTTTTCAAACCCACATATATCAATTGAAATGTTGCATTTATAGTCTTCTCTCGCCCAACCCATCACATCAATAAATGCACTAAATTCTAATGTTTCAAATGCTTTTGCACATAGCAATAATATTTTCATATATCTCACTCCATATCTCGTTTTTATTATATATTGTTTATACCTCGTTAGAGATTTGCTTTTATATTTTCAATCTTTTCTATTACATCATTCGTTAACGCTTCTTTAAAAAGATCTAGATTATTACGAATAACTTCCTCTGGTAACTCCCACCACTTTAACTTTTGCAACCGCTCAATCCATTCTTCTTTGCATCGTAAACGCACTATTTTTGCCGGATTACCTACTACAATTGCATATGGTGGTACATCTTTCGTAACTACACTTGAAGCTCCAATTACTGCTCCATTCCCAATGGTTACTCCTCTTAAAATATTAGCTCCAGCACCAATCCATACATCATTCCCAATTTCACATTCATCAGATGCCGATTTCCAGTTTCCGTTTCCTCCCATCTCCCATCTCCCATTTTGGGTATACAAGAAAACTATGGGTTGTAATATGATTTAAATCATGTGTATTTCCACCAATACTAACATTCCATGCTATTGAAACAAAACTTTCAAGACGAGCATTCTTTATAACTGTATTTGCACCTGTATAGCAATATCTGCCCCTATATGAATACACAATTTGATTATTACGTTCTATCCTTAATTTTTCTCCTAATTCACTGTGTTCAATTCTTGTATATTTATCAACAAAAACCCTTGAATTAAGTGTAGATTCAATAACTTCAGCCTCTTCACACACTTGAGTATTTATTCCTATTATTTAGCCTTTATCTATCAAATTATTGCCTCCCATTATTCAAGTAATAATCCCCATTGCAAACTACTATTTTTCTATTACTAAAATATCTTCCTAATTTTATTGTAACATATTTTGTAAATACATTATTACTTTTGGTATGTCATTGTTACTTATAAAAACAGACTTATCAAAATAAAATCAATGACTAATAGTACAACTCTCTATCGTTTATGCTAAGATTTATCATTAACACGCCTCTTCAAACAAAAAAATAAGGAAAACCTCTTTCATCAGAACTTGGTTCTCCTCTATTACTTAAATATAATTTATATTAAGGCTCTATTACTTCATTCTTACTAACCTTGTTTATTTTTTATTAATTGCCGTATTATACTCTAAATCTGCATATCCTTTTACTGCAAAGCTCCATACCTTACCTGTAAATGGATTAATGCTTATCTCTGCTTTTTTAGCTGAATCATTTTCATCTTCATAGAAAATATGCTTTCCTTTTACAAATATACATTTAGGTTTTTCTATATCTGCTAACTTATTTTGCTTAATGAAATCCTCAGCTGTATTTTTTAATTGCTCTTCACTAATTGTTAATGGAACATCTGATTCTGCTGGATTACCTTCATTAACCATTACAAAGTCTACTTCCTTTGTATTTTCATTAAAGTCAAACATATAGCATTTATTTTCACCAAACCATGTAGCTTGAACCAGTCCATGTTTTAATTTTTTTACTCTCTCTTTGAGTCCATTATAATTTCTTTCAATGTCAGCCATTCGTTTATCATATTCTTCCTTAGAAATCTCCTTCTTGTCATATGCTTCCTGCACCCATTCTTGTTCTTTTAACTGTATTACATCTAAAGTTTTTTCATTTAATATACATGCACTAAACTTGAAATTTTCATTTTCTTCAACTGATATGTTAAAATAATTTTTTAGAATATCTAAAGTTCTTTCTTTATAGACTTCCTCCTCAGCACCAGTTACTTTCCCTGTACCATCATCTTGAGAAGCTGTTGTAGTATCTTCTTTAGTATATACAACATTTTGTTTTATACTTTCTGCAAAAACCTCTTTAATATTGATTTTGCTAACCATAGCAGAAGTAGATGCTACCACTCCTACAGCTAATAATACTGCCATTACTTTTTTAGAACTCATAATAATTCCTCCATATACTTTTATTGTGTGTAAATACTTACCACTCTTTAAGTATAAAATTTAGATGTCTCAGAAGTTTATTCCACTTGTAAAGTAGTTGTAAACTTTAATCTATCTACTAAAAATTATGGTTACTTCTGTGCCTCTGCCTAATTGACTATTTATTATAATATCTGCACTATGTACTTCTGCTATTTTTTTGCATATGGAAAGACCAATACCTGCTCCATTGTTTTTTCTGCATCTTGCTTTATCAACTACATAAAAAGGCTGCCATATCTTATCCAGATGTTCTTTATCCATTCCTGAGCCCCAATCCACTATAGATATGGAGGTTTTATTATGTGAATCAGATACTTTTAAATATATTTTAGAATTATTAGTAGATGCTTTTATAGCATTCTCCACTAAATTACACAATGCCATCTTAAGCAAATCTTTGTCCATATCTAATATACAATCTTCCCCTTCAATAATTAAATCTATATTTTTATCCTTAAGTTTCACAAGCAGTGCCTTTTCAGCTTCAACTATTATTGGCATTATTTTTTCAGGTGTTAATTTAACATCCTGAGTCTTTGCGTAGATTAAATCCATCAACTTAAAAGACATTTGCTCAAGTCTTTTTCCCTCTTTATAAATGTAATCCGTTGCTTGAAAAAATAACTCTTCATTATATTTTGATGTTCTTATTAAATTAGCATATCCAATTATAGAAGTTAAAGGCGTCTTAAGTTCATGAGTTAAATTATTTATGAAGGTTTCTTTTTCAATATTAGATACTTCTAGTTCATTTATTTTATCTTCTACTGTTTGAGCCATTAGATTAAAATGACCTGAAAGAACATTAAATTCATCCTTTGATTTTATTCTTAACCTTTCAGAATACTGACCTAAAGATATTTTTTGAGTGGAATCTATTAGAGTATTTATTGGTTTTGTTATCAACCTACTTATAAAAAACATAAATACAGCAAAAATAGAACAAATTAAAATATCTAATTTTACAAAAAGAGTATAGTAATTGATTTTTTCAATGTATATATTTGAAATATCCTTAGCATAGTGTATTTTTACTGGAATATTATATACCTTGACTAAACTACTGATATATAAATACTGCTTGTCATTCAATGTTCTTATAATGTAATTGAATGTTCCTAAAGAAAGATTTTCCAATTCTTTCTTTTCGCTTGAAACTGGAAACTCTACATCGGAGTATAGTATTTTATTCTGCTTGTCTAAAATTTGTATCTCCCCATGCTGCCCAGCTTCATAGTCAATGGAACTAGTATATTCACTAATTAAAGTACTTATTAAGTTATTTATATCAGGAGATACATCTGTATAGTTTTTTTGTAAAGATCTAGAATTACCTCTTAATTCTCTAGAAGCAAATTTTTGTTCTGAAATACACTTCTCAACTTCTTTTTCTAATAGATTATTATGAAGTTTTTGTATCAATCCAAATCCAGTTATGTTTAAAGTAAATATAAGTAATAGTAAAGAAAAAAGATATATTTTCAGCCAAAGCTTCATATCTATTACTCCTCTAATCTGTATCCAATTTTATATACAGTTTTTATGTTATCTGCAATATTAAGCTTTTTTCTTACCTTTTGAATATGAGTATCTATTGTTCTTGTTTCTCCCATATATTCATAACCCCATATTTTTTCTAGTAAATATTCTCTTGATAAAGCTATATTTTTATTTTTCACAAGTAAAAGCATAAGTTCAAATTCCTTTAAAGTGAGTTCTATCGTCTCTTCATCTTTTTTTATAATCCTTTTATCTTCATATATCTGCAAGCTTTTAAATTCTATACAATTACTATTTTTAGAATATCGTCTTAAGACTACTTCAATCCTTGCCAATAGTTCAACTGTTTCAAATGGTTTAACAATATAGTCTTCAGCACCAGCTTTAAGTCCATTCACCTTATCTGCTAGTCCATTTTTAGCTGTAAGAAATATAACTGGTATATTTAAGTCTTTTATTCTTTTCATTAATTCAAAACCATCCATCCCTGGCAGCATAATATCCATGAGTATCAGATCAAAAGATTCTTCTTTAAGCAAGTTTAAAGCTTCCAAGCCATCAAATACTTGCCGACTTTCATAACCAGCCATAGTCAAGTTTATCTTTATTAAATTAGAAATTGCTTCTTCGTCTTCTATGATTAAAATATTTATTTTCAATTTTATCCCCCTAGTACAGCAACTTAATATCTATTCAATGAATGTTAATTCATATATCCATTATATAATAATCTTTCAAATTAGTTGTAAAATAGTTGTAAAATAGATACAAAACAAACTAATTACAATTAATTTTAAAATTTTATGTTAAAAACCCCCGACGCATCCATCGAGGGTTTCAATATAAAACTTATAAACATATCAAATATAGCTTTGTTTTCTAGGCTCACCATGAAATTTATAAATATATAGGATGTTCCTTTTCCGCTCTCATAAATAAAGGAATCTCATTGATTGGAGCATCAACAGTGATTGTTTGCCCACCCTCAAAAACTTCATTAGTCTTAGGATTCTTCCAAAGTTGATTTTTAGGAAGATATACTTCTCTACTTCTTTCACCTAATTCTAATATAGGTGCTACTAAAATATCAGGCCCAAACATATATTGTGTATCAGCAGTCCAGCAAGCAGAATCCTCTGGGAATTCATAGAACATAGTTCTCATAACTGGAGTTCCCTTTTCATGAGCTTCCTTCATACATTCTCTAACATATGGGCGAAGTCTTTCTCTCATATCGATGTAATTTTTCATAACCTCATAGTTTTGTTCACCATAGCTCCAGATTTCATTAGCACTGCCTGTCATCATTTGAGCTACACCATCAATAACTGCTTGTTCTGGTTCAATATGAGGAACACGTTCTCCATGAAGACGGAATACTGGTGAGAATACTCCAAAAGCAAACCAACGAAGTAATAATTCGTGGAAATTCTTATCCTCTACATATCCACCTAAGAAGCCTCCGATATCTGTTGTCCACCATGGAATACCTGCGATACCCATGTTAAGACCGATTTGCAATTGTTCTCTCATTGCTCTAAAAGTGGAAGAAACATCTCCTGACCATATAAGTGCACCATATCTTTGACTGCCAACCCAAGCAGATCGAACTAAGTTACATACATTTTCTTGTCCTTCTGCAACCATTCCGTCATAATAACCTTTTGCGTACATAGCAGGATATATATTAGTGCATTGTAGTGCAGGACCTTGATAGTATCTATAGTTATCAAAATCATAAGGTCCATACTCTGGTTCTGCTTCATCTAACCAGAAGATACGAACACCTTTATCATAATAATTTTTCTTAGAAACTTGCCATACAAAATCTCTTGCCCCTGGATGTGTAGCATCAAAGAATACTGTTTCCCCCATCCAGTTCATATTGATATTCAAACCTCTATCAGCGGAGATTAAATATCCTTCACTAGCCATTTTTCCATAATTCTCAGAACGGCTATCAATTGTTGGCCATACAGATACCATAAGTTCAGTACCCATTTCCTTTAATTCTGCTATCATTGCATCAGGATTTGGCCAGTCTCTTGGTTCAAATTTGAAATCTCCTTGTCTTGTCCAGTGGAAGAAGTCTATAACTATCACATCTACTGGAATGCCACGGCGCTTATATTCTCTAGCAACATTAATCAATTCTTCTTGATTGCGATATCTAAGCTTACATTGCCAAAAACCTAGCCCATACTCAGGCATCATAGGAGCTTTTCCAACTGCATTTGCATATTGCTCTTCAATTTGAGCAGGTGTTTTACCAGCAGTAATGAAGTAATCTAATTTTTTAGTACTCTTTGCAGACCACTCAGTACGATTTGTTCCAAAGGTTACAGTTCCAATAGCAGGATTATTCCACAAGAAACCATAGCCACGGCTTGACATCATAAATGGTACACTAGCTTGACAGTTACGGTGTGCTAATTCTAAAGTTGCGCCCTTTTTATTTAAAACTTTTTCTTGGTATTGACCAAGCCCAAAGATTTTTTCATCCTCATAAGCTTCAAAACGAAGAGTTAAGCTGTAATCACTGGTTCCAGTAATAGGCTTTAATTCCCTTGCTTCAACACGAAGTGGAACACAATACCTATCAATACGATTTCTATCTCTCCAGTATTCTTCGGTAAGTATTTTACCATCACTATTTTTGAAAGTAAGCCAGCCTTCTCCATTAAAGACAGCAATAATCTCACCATTTTGTATTGAAGCTGTTTGTGTTTTTTGAGCACGACTTGCTCTATCTTCCTCTTTAATCCAAGGCTCTATTAACTCAATGTCCTCAATGGCAATTTTAGCTGTAGTTGCTTCTGGCTTATCAATTAATGCCCAATCATTAGCATCCATAATTGCTTCTTTTGTCATACGAACACGAAGTGAATTTGCACCCCATGGTTCTATCCATATAGTTTCTGAACCTGATTTTGCAATCAAACGATTTCCATCTTGGGTAAACCTCATTTTATTTCTCCCCTATTCTATCGAAATTTTTATATCTTAAATTCTGTTTCTATTATTTCCATATATAGATCACCAATACTCAATTAAAATTGCCTACAACATCTACCATTCCATGTTTTGACTTAAATATGGAAAAATTTTTAGCTGCCTTTTACTTTTATTGGATTCACCTATAATTGTATTATATTAAGAAACTCTCCTTGATACTTTAAGTAAATTGTTAATTAGTAATACAATATTATTGAATGAAAAATTCTACTATGCATTATTCAAGCTTTAATCAATATATTTGCCTAATTTAATTAATCATATCGAATATTTACCATAACATAAATAAGTTTGGTATTGTTTACACTTACTTGCCTGCTTATAATAGTATTATAATAATCTTTTTCCATTGAGATTATATATAAACAGATAATTAATAACACAATATTGCGGACATTAAAACTGAGGTGATAATTTGAAATCAAAGATACTTCTTAAAGAAAAAGCTACTCACGGAACAGCCCTTATCCCCATAGCAATCCGACATTTAAACTATGCTGAAGGACTAGAAAACTTTTTCTACCTACACTGGCATTCTGAATTTGAATTTGTTTATATACTAAGTGGAGCAATTTTATACTCTATTGAAGATAAAGAATACTGCGTTAAAGCGGGAGAAGGACTATTTATTCACTCCAATCAGCTTCACGCTGCCAGATCTTTCAACGGTATGCCTTGCGAGGCTTGTGTAGTGTTATTTCATCCAAATCTTTTTGGTCATAACAAACAAAGCTCTACATATTCTAAATTTATTTATCCTATTTTAGAAGGAGATTTAGTCTTTGAAAATTACTTTAAATGTGAAGAAGAATGGCAAAGATTAGTGATGAAGTTACTAAGTGAACTGGATGACCTTAAATATGAAAATGTATCTGAAAATGAATTACTTTTAAAAAGTAAAATTTTTGAGATATGGCATCTATGCTATAAAAATTCAGTGGCATTAGCTCCTCAGGGAAGAAAAAATAGAAACTATAAGCTAGAAAGAATGCAACCAGTTTTAAATTATATACATGAAAACTATAAAGAAGAAATCACCTTAATGGCCTTAGCAAAAATCCTACCAATGAGTGAAGGACAATTTTGCCATGCGTTTAAGGAAGTGATGAATATATCACCAATTGCATACGTAATACGCCATAGAATATTACAGAGTTGCACTCTGCTAACAGAAACTGATTGGAAAATAGCTGATATCGCTAGAAATGTTGGCTTTAATAATATAAGTTATTTTAATAGAGAATTTATTAAGGCCATCGGATGTTCTCCAAGTAAGTATAGGCTAGAGGGATAATTGTATGTTAGGAGAGTCGTTATATGTTAGAGCATAAAGTGTAAGCTGGAATATAAGGTGTAAGATAGTATATAAAGTGTATGTTAGAAGCATGTTTTAGTGACTAATCCAAGTAACTTTTAGGATAAATTTCATTGTTGTGTCGTTTTTATACAATACAGATTTCTTTATAATTGGTATAATTTTATATACCCTGAAATTTGGGTTATTGCCCATTTTTTATAAAAGAATAACGTACTAAAAGGAGGTTTTTTATGAGATTATTAAAAACATTAAAAACTAATGGATTCTTTAGAAAGCTTACACTTTCTACCCTTCTAATCGCTACTACTTTATGCACAAGTCTACCTGTATATGCTGGTACATCTCTTCTACCAGGTTACACTGGCCCTATAGGTGGACCTAGACCTTTACCTGATTTGCGTCCAGATGTGTATCCAACACCTATTTCTTGTCAACAGCAACAAACAGTTGGACAAGTAATGCTTTTTGATAGTGGAGTTAAAAATTGGGGTTATCTACCTACATCTGGATTTAATGTAAAATGGTTTGTTAATGATATACAAGTTGCTTATGGGCCACACAATGGAATAGGAAGTCATACAACAGTGATGGACGGTAATAGCCAACTTCTTTATACTTTTAACTCACCAGGAACATATAAAATAACTTTTCAGGTAGATGCTGATAATCAACTTGCAGAACAAAATGAAGCTAACAATTCTGTTACTACATATATTTTTATATATCCAGTAGATCTTGAGCCAACACAAATCACTAGTTCATTAGCTTACCCAAAAGTTTGGCAAAAAATAACATTTAACACAAGTGTGAAGAACACAGGCTACCAAAATAGTGGTGACTTCGCTATTGCATGGTATGTTAATGATACTCCTGTAGGCTTCGGTGGTCATAATTCAATTCCTGGTCACAGTACTGTGGACAACGGTAACAGTGCACTAGATTACACCTTTGGAACTCCAGGAACGTATAAGATCACCGTGGAAGTCGATGCTGGATATGGTATAAATGAAGCCTTTGAAGAAAATAACAAAACATCAATGTATATTACAGTTACTAACTAAACTTAAGTAATAACGCTGATAAGATATAGGTATGAAATTACTTTAGTCAAAAAGAGTTTATATATATACTGTGAATACCTTATTTACAGTATATAAAGGAGGTTTTTATATGAGATTTTCAAAAACATTTAAAACAACTAAATTTTTAAAAGGTATTCTATTCTCTGCAGCTTTAGTTGCTACTACCTTAGGTACCCCTATACCTACCTTTGCTGCATCTAGTGTTCCTACTATAGTTGCAAATACCCGCGCAGATTTAACCCCTACTCCTATTACATATTCACAACCATTAAAAACTGGAGAGGCTATTCTATTTGATAGTGGCATCAGAAATAATGGAGTAACCGCCGAATCATTTAATATTAAATGGTATGTTAATAATGTACAAGTTGGTTATGGTGGACATGGAGAAGTGCCAGAAGGACGTACGGTAATGAATGGAAATAGTAGTCTTTCTTATACTTTTAAGAATCCTGGAACATACACCATTACCTTCGAAGTAGATAGCGACAATCATATATCAGAATTTAATGAAACTAATAATAGAGTATCTACCACAATTTTTGTACCTAGCATAGATCTTGTTGCAACTCCAATTACAGCTTCATTGGCTTCTCCAAAAGTTTGGCAACAAATAACTTTTAATACTGCTGTTCAAAATTTAGGTGAGCATACTGGTAGTGGCTTCAATATTGCATGGTATGTTAATGATACTCCAGTTGGCGCTGGTTATCACCTACCAGTTCCTGCTTACACTACTGTAGACAATGGCAACAGTGCACTACTTTATACCTTTGGAACTCCTGGGACCTATAAAATCACAGTAGAAGTAGACCCTGAAAACTATCTTGGTGAATTTTCTGAGAGTAACAATAAAACATCAATGTATATTACAGTTACAAACTAATTTTCATTTAAAAAGCAACTGAATCATTAGCGATTCAGTTGCTTTTCTTATTTCTTTAGTATATTGTCACTGCCAAACTAAAATACTAATAGTAAGAGGTGATCAATATGCAAATAAAACGATTTTTCATAGTTTTTATAATATCTATTTTTATGTTCGGTCAAATCTCCCAAGCTCAACAATCTCCCGTATCAACTACTTTAAAAGAAGGTATTTATAATATCTCTTCTGAGCACTTAGGATATTATCGAAATATCAAACTGGTAACGCCTGATAAACCTGTTACTATTACATTGCTCGACGCTAATGGTGCTCAGATATTATTTGTAAAACTTAGCAATGAAAAAGAAAACTTAAGAATTGGTCCTATAAAAGGACCAGAAACTCTGGTTATAACTGGTAGTGGTGAAATATCTTTAATTCATTAATTTAACATTGAAAATCTCAATGAAATAAATATTGCTAAAAAATCAATTTTCACCTTAGAAAAGAAATTTTTGCTTTAAGACTTTTACAATTCTCATGAGCATGTTATTATACTTCATCTCACTCCATATTGTGACATTTTACCCATATGAATTCAATGTAAAATAGTGTTTTATTTAACTTTATTAAGCCATAACTGCTAAAAAATTTTAATAACTAAAGCTACAATGCGAAAAATAGATTTTTTTGCATATTTTTAGCCTTTTTGAGACTAAATTAAGTTTTTTAAGGAAATTTTGAGTTTTACATCAGGAAACGTTTTCTGTATTATAGACTTAAGGAAAACGTTTTCTCACATTGTATCAATAAAATCACAAAACTATTTTTGTAACGATAATCTTAAACTAATTCGCAGCATTTCTTTAGTCATATATCTTATAATATATTAGCAAATTATACCCACTTTTTAAATCCATTTTATTAAGTTTTTGTAGCATAATTTATTTATTTTTTCACACAATTCATATATAGTCTGGAAACGATAACTATAAAAAAATTAGTAATTTGTAATCACTTCTTAAAACCATTTTATTAAGTTTTTATATCTTATAAAAAAATATATCATCAACGCTATATATGTTTTGGAAACGATTATTATAAATCGAACTCTTTTATTTTATTATTTGTAGATAAGTTATGCACTTTATACAATTCGGTAAAACAATTGTTAATGAACGTATTTAATCTACTATGGCTAAAAATATACTTCTTGTTAGCATTAAGATTTTTCTTACTTTTCAATTAAAATAGCAAATATAAAAAATAAATTTTGAAGGGGTTTTTTATTATGTCAAAAGGTAAATTATTAAAGTCTTTATTACTTGCTACGGCTTTATTAGCTACATCTATATCAGCTGGTCCTGCTACTTCAGTATCTGCTGCAACTATGACATCTGATTTTAATCAATTAAATGCTACACAAGTTGTTACAGCTATGGGAGCTGGTTGGAACTTAGGAAATCAACTTGAAGCAAGCATTAACGGTATACCAAGCGAAACTGCTTGGGGAAATCCAACAGTTACACAAGCATTAATTCAAAAAGTAAAAGCAGCTGGTTTCAAAACAATCCGTATTCCAGTATCATATTTAAATTATATAGGACCTGCACCAAACTATACAATTAACTCAACTTGGATGGCTAGAGTTAAACAAGTTGTTGATTATGCTTATAGCCAAGGCTTAACTGTAATCATTAACGTCCACGGAGATGGTTATCATTCAGTTTCTGGCTCATGGTTATTATGTAATTCAAGTGACCAAACTACTATTAAAGCAAAATATACAAAGGTATGGCAACAAATTGCAAATACTTTTGTAAATTATGATGAAAAATTAGTATTTGAATCTATGAATGAAGAATTCGATGGAACTTATGGTAATCCTAATACAACTTACTATTCAAACATAAATGCTTATAATCAAATTTTCGTTGATACTGTAAGAAAAACTGGAGGAAATAACAGCGCAAGATGGCTTCTAATTCCTGGTTGGAATACAAACATTGATTATACTGCAGGAAACTACGGTTTTGCTCTTCCTAAAGACACTTACAGATCCACAACTGTACCAAGTTCTGAAAAGAGAATAATGATCTCAGTTCACTACTATTCACCTTGGGATTTCTGTGGTGAAGAATCAACCAACATAACTCAATGGGGAGCTACAGCTACTAATAGTGCAAAAAAATCAACTTGGGGACAAGAAGATTACTTAAATTCACAATTCCAATCTATGTACAATAAATTCGTAACTCAAGGATACCCAGTTGTTATTGGTGAATTCGGTGCAGTAGACAAGTCATTTGCAGATTCTTCAAATAATACTTATCGTGCTGCATTTGCAAAAGCAGTATGCTCAACTGCAAAGAAATATAAATCAGTTCCAATAGTTTGGGACAACGGTTATAATGGAAACTATGGCTTTGGATTATTTAACAGATCTTCAGCTACTGTAACTCAACAAGGAATAATCAACGCTATAATGAGTGGTATGAGTTCATAAAAAAATTTGATTTTTAAGGGTTCAATTAACTCTTAAATTCAACTAGAAAAAATATAGACATTTCAAGTTATGCTGTTACATCCATTCAGTAGATACTTGTAACAAAAAAGGTGTTGTTGAAATATTCTACATTTCAACGACACCTTTTATATTGCTTTGAAAACCACTAACTAAACGGCTTTAACTACATATGGGGGAATTATATTTGAGAATAATAATATTTCAAAACTTTAACTAGTTTTCATTTTTCTAATTAATCTCATCATCATATTCTTTTTTTAATGCATATAAAAAATTACCTAGTTGAAATTATGTCATATTTCATTTTGTAATAGGTTCACTCTTGATTGTCTAACTCTATATTTGAACTTAAGCCCCAGTAGAAAAATTGTACTCTACTGAGGCTATTATTTCATATACTTTTTCAAAGTATTATGCGTCGAATTTTTGACGCTTACTTACTTTTTTCTACCTACTATAAACATTGCAGTTCCTAACATTGAAATGATCCCACCAATGTAAATAAGCATTTTGCTATTAATAAAAGTCCCTGTTTCAGGTAAGCTACCTACTATTTTAATATCTTCACCAGCTATCACCAAAGAACTATTATCTGCTGTTCCTACTTGTACCTCTGTTTTATCTACTGGGTCAGTAGTTGTATTAATCTTATCAACAGTATTAGAGTTACCCCCACCGTTAGTAGGTCCATCGGTGTTAGGTGTTTTAGAACTGCTACCACTAGCAGTAATATCAACTCCGTCAACTACTAATTTAATATCGCTATATGTAATATCTGCATTTCGCGCTGCAAACATACCTACGTAAACATAATTCGGATCGATGCTTGTAAGATTAAAATCGAAGCCTCCAGTTATAGTAGCTTCATTACCAAATGTACATGCGTATCCATCTGAGTTGCTTTGGATGGAAAGATTTACAGTGTCTCCAACAGCAATTGAGTTTGTGCAGGTTCCCCCTTTTATAAGGGCTCCGCTTTTTCTTGCAAAACAATTCCAAACATTGCCTGTCTTAGTTAGCTTTAAAGGTCCTGCTACAACATAATCACCAAGCGCTCCCATTGTATTATAATCAATATACATTTCATCCCTAGCCATTAGTCCAAAGGATACTTGATCATTTAAAGCTAATTTATTGATTTTTGCCTTTGCTGTTAAAGTAAACTTACTCTTCACAGGAACTTTATAATAATACATTGCAATTCCATCAGAGGTACTTGCTATTTTTCCCTTATTGTTTGATACTGCAATATGCATGTTTCCATCGCTGTCCTTCTCAAGGATTTGATTTTCAGTGCTTGGCTCTAATCCAACATCTCCAAATACAGTACCTTTCCAAATTCCACAGTCTCCCCATAAAGCACTTTGTTTTAACTCACCAGTATATGTGGATACCTTGTAATTAGGATTTGATACTAATGAATCTGCTTTAGTTGGTGCTGCAGCATTAATTACATGTTCTGCAAATCCAGCTACAGCTAATTCTTTAATTGCTTTTGTTATTAAATATGCATTATATTTTGCACCCCAAATATTCGTATGAGTATTATCTACACTTACTGATTTTGATGATGTCCATGCATGTAGATTTAAAGTCTCATCTGAGCCTAATTTTTCATACAAAGCTTTAGTTAAAGCTGTCATATCAACTACTGGTATGTTAAGAGTTTTTCCTAGTTCCCTAATAGCCTGTGGATAATCTCCACCAGCAAAGCCTCCAAAAGTTGTTGTAATATGAAGATTTGAATCACTCCATACTCCAGTCTCAGTTCTTCTAACAATAGGAGTACACAGTACTACTTTACAACCTGCTGTCTGCGCTGGTTTAATGTAATTTTCATATAAAGAATTAGCAAATGAACCTTTATCTAAATATGTTCCATTTGGATTTGTATATCTTTCTGCTTCTAATTTTTCATCATTATGTCCAAAACCTACAAGCAAGTAATCCCCACTCTTCATTCCGCTAAGTAATGTACTATACTGTTGGTCAACTGTATAGCTTTTTGAACTTCGACCTGACAATGCAAGGTTTTGTATTGTAAATGAGCCATCAAGATAATTTCCAATCTGAGTGCCCCATCCGTATCTTGGATAATAATAGTTATCTGTAAAGCTACTTACTGTTGAATCTCCTACAATCCATATGTTAGAAGAATCAGCTGCTTTAGGATTCACTGGTTTTGCTGTAACCTTTTTAGCTACGCTTCCACTTCCAAGACAAAATGCTGTAGTCAACATTGCTGCTAATAGGTATCTCATGTGCCTTTTTACCGTTGTTTCCATTTCTTATTCCACTCTCCATAATTAGTATTCGCGTTTTTACGCTAATATCAATTATAAAGTCTGACACAATGTCATAGTCAATATAGTTTTATCTATGTACTATTGGGACACACATTAGAATATACTGAATTTCTTGATTCTCTTCTATAACATTAGTAATTACCACTCCAATAACATCACCATCTATTTTGAAGTGGTTTTCTTCAATATATTTAAAGGATTTATCTAATAAAATTTCTTTCAATTGTCCGTTAGTCGATTTCCCAGCATCTTCTGTTTTTACAGGAAGCTTAACCAAACTAAACAAAGATCTACGTTTTTCATATCTTTCTGTATATTCATTTTCTTCTATTTTATATCTTTCTAAATGAATGGATTTTATCGCCCATCCAACATTTAAAATTATATTATCATTTTCTATATCTTCTTTTCTAATCAAATAAATTCTTTGTACCTCTGGTGATATATATAAATAGTCCTGTACTGTAGTTATCCTTTTGGATTCTTTTAAAAGCTTATCTCCACTTTGATAAATTACATATGATAAATCAACACAATCTCTTATGTAACATACCTCTTTAAATTCATCAACCTTCTTCATTAAAAGTAAATCATCTTTAACTCTATGTCTTAAGCTAGTTAAATAACTAATTTGCTCATCCATTTTCTCAATTCGATTTTCATATGCAGATATTAAGCTCGACATTTCACTGTTTTTCATACTTGCTATTTCCGTATGTGTAAAGCCATACTTTCGTAACAGTCTTACAGTCATAAACTTAGTTATGTTATCTTCACTATAGTATCGGTAATTACTATTTTCAGATCTTTTAGATGTAATATAACCAGCCTTTTCATATCTTCTCACTGTATTTGTAGAAACATTAAGAAGATTAGACAATTCCCCAATTTTATATTTCATAAAAGCCACTCCTATTACCGTATATTCAGAAAGTCCTCTTCATTTAAGAATCTTATATTTTGCCCTTTTTCACTTAAGTCTGTTGCTTTTCTAAGCTTAGTGCTCATTTCTTCTTTACGTAACTCCTTTGGATCCTTCGTATTAGTTACTAGGATTGTTGTCTTTTTAGTAACAGAACTTCCTGCAGTTCCCCCTAGTCTCCTAACTAATCTCATGGCTTCATCTCTAGCCATAGAGCATAACCTTCCAGTAAATACTACTACTTCATCTTTAAAAGCATCCTTCTCAAATCTTTCATATATATTTTCCTTTTTAGGGCAATAATTTCTGCTAGATATTTTAATAGGTCTCCCCTCTGCCTTCGATGGTTTGTAGTCATCATTATCTACAGCTCCAATAGTTACCCCTATCAATTTAGATATTTCATCAATATCCTTACACCTGAGTTCTTCCGATATATTCAGTAATATGTTGCTACAAGCAAGCGCATCATATAATGCATCATGGTGTTTAAACTCATATCCTAAAAAGTCATTCACTGTATTTAATTTTGCATTCTCAATTCCTCTATAAAAATTTTTAGCCAGCCTCATGGTGCAAATATACTTAAAACTAGGTAATTCTATATCATAAAGCTCTGCACTTTTTCTTAAAACTGAGATATCAAAAGAGGCATTATGAGCTATTACTAAGCTTTCATTAAAATGATGCTTAATCTTAGCCCATACTTCATGGAATTCTGGTTCATTTTCAACCATGGCTGGTCTTATGCCATGAATTCCAATATTAATGGGCATAAATCTCATTTCCTTAGGTTTGATTAAATGATGTATTCTTTCTACAACCTCTCCATTCTTCACCACAACAATACCAATAGAACAGGGACTATTTCTTTTTTCATTTGCTGTTTCAAAATCTATAGCTATAAAATTCATATGTTCTTACTCCTATTCAAAGAAATCCTTCTTAAGTTTTATCAAGAAAAACCAATATGAGGTTCCATTAGAATTTGAGATACATATATTCTGATTTAAACTCTACATTGATTCCAATAAGCTATCTAGGTATTTATGTAGAAGCATTATTGAAACCTATATATAAACATAACGAGCGATAAAAGTTTCCCTTATCGCTCGCTTTATTCTACAATAACACTATAATAGCAAAACACAATCTATATTTGCAAATGACTCTATGTTTTTAAGCTATATATCAATGCCATTAAGCTATTTATTTATATTACTTTGCTATTCTAAGTGCAATTTCCATCATATCTGTAAAGGTTGATTGTCTATCCTCAGCTGAAAGTGCTTCTCCAGTAACTATAGAATCGGATATTGTAAGTAAGCATAAAGCATTTTTCCCTGCCTTAGCAGCATTCATATATAATGCAGCTGCTTCCATTTCTACCGCAAGAATACCCATACTCATCCACTTACTCATTGCAGTTTCATCAGCAGAATAGAAGGTATCAGATGATAATACATTTCCTACAACTGCTCTTATATTCTTTTCCTTTGCTACTTCAACTGCAGCACTAACTAGATCATAGCTTGCAATAGGTGCAAAAGTTCCTGGTAGGTTATATTGTGCAGCATAATTTGAATTAGTAGATGCTCCTAAAGCTATAACTACATCACGAACCTTAACATTTGCATTCATACTTCCTGCAGTACCAATACGAATAATATTATCAACTTCATAAAAATTAAATAATTCGTATGAATAAATACCTATAGATGGAATTCCCATACCACTTCCCATTACTGAAACACGTTTCCCTTTATATGTTCCTGTGTATCCAAACATGTTTCTAGTTGTATTAAATTGAATAACATCCTCTAGAAAATTCTCTGCTATAAACTTTGCTCTTAATGGATCTCCTGGCATTAATACTGTTTTTGCAACTTCTCCTAATTTTGCGCCAATATGAGGCGTTGGTATTTGAGACATAACTTCTTCCTCCTAAATTATATTTTTAACCTTTGTTATTCTTTTTTTCTTCAATAATAAATTGAATCTAACCACTATGTAGTGATGATAATTAAGCTTCTCTTAACTTCATGCTAGTTTCTACTAAATCGTATACATTTTTACTAATTATAGAACTTAAAGTGCAACTTTTAGTACAAAATGTATTCTATCCATTGTTCCTAAATTTATTGCACTTTTCAAAGGCAACTTTATATATCTTATTATACTATATTATATGAAGTCAAGATATTAAAGCTTTCTAGTTTCAAATTGTAGCTTGCACAATTTACTTTTCTACTTTTTCTATATCCTCTTTAGTTACGGCAGCTTTTGAATTACTATTCTTTTCATCGCCAAGACCCATAATGAATCCTCTTGTGCTATCTAGTGTTACATCACCACTTATCATACTTACCTCTAAAAGATGTCCCCCTTTTGTTTTATCGTCCGAAATAAAATGAAGATGGTATCCTGGAACATTAATACCACCTACATAATCTGGAGACCAAAATCCTACTATCGTTCCTTTTATATCCTGATACTCAAATGTTGGTTGATTTTTTGTTACTTCAGAAAGTATCTTATAAGGCTTATCCTGTTTTGGTACACTTCTTACTTTTACATGGCTGAATGTACCATCTACTCTTATGGCATAAAAAGCATCTTTTTCTTTAATTAAATTATCTATCTGAGTTTTAAGATTCTCTATGTTACTTATTCCTTGAAATTTAGCTTCAACATCCTTATCAAAAAAAGTTACAGCTGAAAAAGGTACTTTTATTGTTTCAGGAGCTATATTAACCTCCCCTGACGCCTTTGCTTGATATACCTGACCATCAACCACTATCATTTCTCCATCTAAGCCCTCAAATGTACCTAATCCAATATCTCCAGTTTTCTTCAAAATATCAACAGAATCTATGCCATCATAATTTCCTGCCATCAATGAATTAAGAGTGGAAACCTGACTAATTATCTCTCTATCAATTTTACACTCACTACTTGTTTCCTTACTTGAATCTGTTGTTTTAATATCATTTTGTTTACATCCACCTATAATTAGGCTTCCGCCTATTAATGTAACTAAAATTGTAAAACTTGTCCTACTTAGCATTTTCTTTTTTTTCATTTCATCAATTCCCCTCTATTTCCATAATATCACTTTACTATCTATTATACTCTCATATTTTTCCATGACAAGCTTACCTATATTTCAATAAATTAATTCTCGCGATACTTCACAATATTGATTCCCTTACCAAACATTCTTAATCCAAGGATTTAATAAATCTTTATCTGACTTTTTATTAGTGATTTTATAAAATACTACACTTTTACAATAAATACATCATAATTAGCACTCTTTATTTGTTTATCGTTTACACAATATACATTTAATGAATATATTGTTTATTTTGTTTATTTTATTGTAATATTTTCAATAAAATTACTGTAATTTTTTATAATATAGTGTATAATAATACATTATTATTAATAATAAGATAATAATCAAAAAAACTATGAGGTGATAATTATGTTAAGATTCAAAAAAAGTATTGCTTGTTTAATTACAGCATCTACCGTTATGCTTTCATCTGCTATCCCTGCTCTTGCTACGATAGGTATGACTGAAAGTACAGCCAATGATTCAGTGGCTACAGCTACTGTAATCCCATCAAACTTTAATTTAACTCAAGAAATCCAAGGTTCCATCGAAAATCCTGGAGATGTAGACTACTACAAATTCGTACCATTAAACAGTGCTGGCTATTCAATATCAACCTTAGGAAGCACTGATACCTTTGGTTATTTATATGACAGCAATATGAATATACTTGACGTATGTGATGATGAGTTTAATCCCAACTCTGACAATCTTCAGCTATGCTATAACCTTACAGCAGGTAATACATACTACATAAAAGTCAGCCATAAAAATACTACTGACACAGGTAACTACACATTAAAAATTGATCCTATCTGCAACTATTACAATAAAGAGATAGAATCCAATAATTCATTTGAAACAGCAACAAGTTTGTCTGGTGTCATTACAAACATGCCTGCAACAATCGGTACAGCAGGTGACGAAGATTACTATGCCCTTACCCTTCCTGGTGGCGGTACTTTTTCAGTTGAAACAACAGGTTCTACAGATACCTTCGGTGCTATATATGATAGTAATCATAACCTAATTTCTGCAGATGATAACAACGGTGAAGATAACAACATGAAAATTATTTCACCTCTAGCTGGTCGTCAAACATACTATGTGAAAGTGAATCATGCTTCACCAAATGGGACAGGCAGCTACAACTTGAAAATATCACAAACTCAATCAGCATATGATCTAGATGGCTCTGATTTTTCTTCAGCAGTGGACTTAACCTCAGCTACTAGTAATGCTGTATCACATTCAGGTCTAGGTATAAATTATTCAGAAGATATAGACTTTTTTAAGTTTACACCTAGAGTTGATGGAATATATACCTTCAAAAGCTCTGGTCTAACTAATGTAGATGGTACTGTTTTAGACAACAATCATAATATTCTTAAAAGTGACAAAGATAGTGGCGCTGATGAGAACTTCATGATAGATGTTTCTCTTACTGCTAACCAAACATATTATTTAATGGTTTCTTCTTATCCAGGTGTTACCGGAAGTTACTCAATTGATATTGCAAAAGGAAAATGCTTAAATGTTCCACAATATCTTCAATTACCATATGACATGCTTTGCTGGGCATCAAGTACATCAATGGCAATATCATATTTTAACCATGATACAATAGATCGTACTTTAGAGATTGCGCAGAATCGTGCTAAAATTGATTATGCTTCCTCTGAGTCACTATATGGACCTGACTACTATAAATATCCTTCTGTATTTAACCAGCCACACGAACTTATAAATTGTAGTGAATATATAGATCCAAGTATTACTCCTAACGTAAGAGTAAGACCATATTATCTAGAACCACAAAAGGCTTATTCATGTGGTTACACCAAAGCTGAGTTAATTGAAAGCATTGATAAGGGATATCCTATATTGGCTAAGATTTCAAACGGACATGGAGGAGCTCACGTCATAGTTTTAAAAGGATATATGGAAGATACTAACGGTGTTATTAATACTATTTACAATGATCCACTAGACGGACAGGAGCATATAATTCCTGATGTATCTCCTCTCACTTGCGTAACTTTCTACCCTGCAAGTCCTCTTCCTACAGACAATGAACCTGTCAATAATACTTTATCTGATGCACTTCCTTTGACTAATGACCAAACAGTTCAAGGAAGCATAGGACAAGTCGGAGATGTTGATTTCTACAAATTCTCCTTTGGAAACAGTGCAAACCATCAATGTATTTTTGAAACAACAGGTACTACAGATACTTACGGAGAAGTGTATGACATCAATGGAAATCTTATTGCCTCAGCAGATAATGGTGGTGAGGGAAATAACTTTAAAATTCAGTTTACTTCACCTGCTTACACACAGTATTATGTTAAAGTAACTCACAGTAGTAATGGTACAGGAAGCTATACTCTTAATTATACATACAATTAATCTAGTACAAGTTCACAAATTAAAAATCTAGCTTTCTAATTTGTGAATATATTTACCCAAGAAGTAACTAAGCTACTTCAAATTTTCATGATGTTGCTACATATATTTAGAATATATTTTTACAAGAAATAATTAAGCCTGAAACATTCATAAACACTAGTTGAATGTTTCAGGCTATATGTTTTTAGAAAAATAATTTTCTCATTGGTTTCTCTTAACTCTTATACTTACTGTAGCATATAACTTCTTATCTTCTTATCGTTATAAATAGGGGTTCGCTTCTCTCTTACACCTATTGTGTTATATCATTAGAAAATTTAATGTTATCTATGTACATTTTACCATCAAAATCACAGTTCACATCATAAAAAACAAGTGTTAGAGGATCTAGATTTGTATTCGGTAAAATAACTTTATCACCATCAATTTTTCTTAAATCAAAGTTAACCTTGTAGTGATATAATCCATCAGTTGTTTTCTCTACTTGGTTAAGGTTTGTTAGAGGAATATTATATTTCTCTGAAGCCATTGCCCAATAACCAAGCTCTGGAGATTCAGTTACTAAGTAAATTAGTATAGAACCTTTACTTGCACTAATTGGATTTAAATATAAATCAAAGGTTAAATAATTGTTAGCTACAGGTGTAGCCTTCGCTTTAATTAGCCTTATATGAGGTGATGCTGTCCACAAATCTGAAGGTTTTACCTTTGGATATTGAACATACCAAGACATAGCCTTAGAATTATTTGCTTCTTCAATAGTTAATGAACCTTTAACTCCTGAGTTTTTATCCCAATCCCACCCATTACGAGTCGAATCTTCAAAGTCTGATGGAATAGTCGGTGTTCCAATTGGTGAATGTACAATTGGTTGGTCAACTATAGTATGGGTTCCCGAAACTGCTATGTTATCTATTGAAATAGCACTTGTTGTTGATCCAACAATTAACACTATATCTGTTAATATACTATCCTTTGAATCTGAAGCAATTGCCTTGAGATTTGGTGAATCCTCTGATGAAATTGTCAAAGTTGCTTTATAAGAACCATCTTGTTGCAATTTAAAATCCTCTGGAACTACTTGTACAGCATTTTTAGGATCAATCCAACTATGATAGTAGCTTTGTGGCACTACTGCGATAGATACCGTTGCAGGTGTCGCTGTAATAACATCCATAGTTAAATTTTCTGCATCCTTTATATCTTTGTATAACCCAGATGCCTCTGCTGAAAGACGAGCATTCCCCCAAAAATTATAGTCAGATATGTCATTACTAGCACTTAAACCATTAAGCTTTAAAGCCTTGTTTTCATTAGATAGCATTACACTTTTTACAAAGCTATCTCTATTAATTCCAAAGCCTTGTGTAGTATCATCATCGAAATCAAAAAGATTTGTAGTAAAGTCTACCTTTTTGCGATCAATTGGATTGTATGTGATTCCCTTAATACGTGCACGATAATATTCTCCTGCTGGAGATATTTCATTGGGTGACCACAGTTGATCGTCACCTGGATCTAGGCTTGTTTCATTAGTCTTACACATCTCATAAGGTACTAGGGATGATGATGTATAGTTATTATTACATATAGACCAAGCACACCAACTTATATTGTTTTTGCTAAAAAAATCTAACCAATTATCTGCATAATCATAATATAATCCGCCACTTTCAATCATCCCACCAGCTTCAGCAAGTGTCCATTCAGATACAAATACTGCAACTCCATGATTAAGAGCATATTTAATGCTAGTCATAACCTTTCTCCTATCAGTATCATCTGTTGTTGGGTAATCACTTCCAGCGGAAAAATGTGCTGCATAGGCTGTATTATCTGCACTATCTATAACTGGATTATCAGCTGCCAAATCTGTACGGTGACTCCAATAAGGGCTTCCAACAATAACAAGATTTTTATTTCCTTTATCACGCAACATTTTTATAATTGGTTCTGCATAATTTTTTACCTTTATCCAACCATTCGCATCAGCAGTTACTCCTGGTGCTTCACCATTAGGTTCATTACAAAGTTCATAAATTATATTTGGATTATTAGGATATAAACTAGAAATTTCTTCAAAGAAAGCCTTTGCAGCTGAATATTCAGCTGCATTTGGGTCTCCAGGCGTAATCATATGCCAATCTACAATAACGTACATATTATTTGCTATTGCAAAATCTACTCCTTTTATTACCTTTTCCTTCATACCTATTGGGTCATTATTATAGCCATTTTCAGTTACATACATAGCTAAACGTATTACATTTGAGCCCCAATCATTAGAAAGAGCTGCAAAAGCATTGTTATTGATTGTTCCTGGAAACCACTGTAGTCCATGAGTACACATTCCACGTAATTGAATAGATTTCCCACTTTGATCACATATTGTCTTTTGCCCGCTCTTTTCAAGAATTTGTAATGCTCCTCCCTCAGAAGGTTTTTCAGCGGGACTAACAATTAAATTAGAATAATCAGCTTCTGTTGCATTTACACTTACTGGGATGCTATAAGCTAATAGTGCTATAGCCATAACTACATTAAGAATGTTTTTTTTAATATTCATAAAAGTTCCTCCTTAATTTTATACAATCTACACGTAATAAGGATTATATTAATTCATCTTAAGCAGTAGAAAATATGTACGTGAATATTATATTTGATGTTTTATTATTTTTCTGACTATACCCCCCTTTTTAATTGAATTATTTTTTCTCCTCCAGCTTATAGACAAGATTTGTTATTCTTACAAAGGATTTTAGTTCTATACCCTACTAAACTCTCGTAATCCTTTACAAAAATACAAGCTATGTTCTACAAACATTTTTTATCACATGTAATATAATATAATTTTACCATTATTTTGAATAGATTTAGTATATAATGTTTTTAACTTTTTGAAAACTTTCTTACTACTGCGCCAATATTATTTCTGTGCCAATTAAATATATATTTTTACTGATTTTAACCTTTAATAAGTTTCTTATAAAATCAAAAAAATTGTCCTAAAACTTAAGAAAATGAGATCTAAGACACATATCTGAATCAAAGGTGAAAAGTTCATCCTGAAATACTACAGAAAACCCAAGAAAATCCTTTAGTAAGTTACTAGAATAGCAAGAATAACAAATAATATGAAAATTAAAGACCCTAACCACTTAATGGTATAGGGTCTCAAGATATCAAAAGTAAAGCATTATTTTTTATCCAATACTTTATATCATAATCAACTATATAATAACTATTTTCTCAACTTCTATTACTCTTTCTACTTATTCAACAATTTTGTAGTAAGTTCTCGCAGTTAATGAAAATACAATTGCATAAATCACTGCAAAAACAAGGATTGTTGCTATAGTAGAAATCATAAATAATGATACATTCTTCAAATTTAGAACAGCTAGAAGCTTTGTAATCATTGGGAATGCAAAAGCAATATGAATCATAGCAAAAACAAGTGGTAGAAAAAATACCATCAATACTTGTCTTCTTATAGTTTTCTTTATTTCATCTTTACCCATTCCTACCTTCTGCATAATTTCAAAGCGGTTTTTATCATCATAGCCTTCAGATATTTGTTTGTAATAAATAATCAATACTGTTGCCATTAAAAATAATGTACCTAAGAAGATACCTAAAAAGAATAATCCACCATACACCATAAAGAAATCTTCTCTACTACCTGCAGAGCTATCAATATATGTTGTTATGTTGTTTTCACTAAGCTTTTCGCTGAGCTTATTAGATAGTGTTATAATCTCCTTATCCGTTCCTTGAATATCAACTCCAATTGAATATTTTTTATTATTCTCTTTTCCTATAGAATCTATATTATTTACAAACAATACATAAGTGTCTACCATATCTTCAATACCATATTCTAGTCCTTGTATAGGCTTATCTAAAGCTTCTTTGATTTTCAAGGTTTTGTTCTCAATGGTAATGCTATTTTTATCATAATCTTTTACTTTTGAAAAACTCAAGGCTTCATCATTAGCCAGGGTAATATTCTTTCCTGTTATTCTGTTATAATCAGAAATAGGAATTGCTACAATAACGCAAACAGTTGAACTCATATCTTCTTCGCCAGTTAATAAAAATTTTCCATTCTTTTTTATAACTGGAAAACTATTTTCCCAATAATTAAGTTTATTTTCTATGGCTATGTTGTTATTTTTTGCTTCAGTATCCAAAATTTTATCTATTTTTTGTGCTTGCGCCTCTTGAATTTGTGAAGCATTCATTACTAAATTTCTTGGAAATCTAGTTCTTATTACATCTTCCATTCCTACATATAAAGCAACTGTAGTAGAAAGCATAACAAGCACTGCAGTGCTTAATATACAAATATTTGCAAGCCCTACTGCATTTTGTTTCATTCTGTACATCATGCCAGAAACAGAGATGAAATTACTTGTTTTATAGTAAAACTTTTTATTTTTTCTTAAAAGCTTTAGTACTGCAATACTTCCTGCTGTAAATAGGGCATATGTGCCTAACATAACTAAAAGAACTGCACCGAAAAACAATTTTAAAGCAGCTATAGGAGCTTTAACCTTTAAAGCTATTGTATATCCAGCAACAAGAGCTATAACACCTATGATAGTTATAATCCATTTAGTTTTTGGTTCTTTTTCTCCATGTTCTGCACCTTTTAAAAGCTCTATAGGCTTTGACATCTTAATTTGAAATAAATTTGATAATAGGTTTAAGGAAAAAATACCTATAAAAAGAATTAAAGTTTTTATTATAGATGGTACTGACACGTAAAAACCAAAGGCTACTTCAAATTTTAAAAGCTTTAAAAGTAAAAGAAACATAAGTTTATTTAGGATAATCCCAGCAATAAGTCCAACTACTAAACTAATAACCGAAGTATACATACATTCGAAAAACATAACCTTAGCAATATGTTTTTTCTCAAGGCCTAACACATTATATAGTCCGATTTCCTTCTTACGTCTTTTTATCAAAAAACTATTTGTATAGAAAAGAAATATAGCTGAAAAAATCCCTATTACTATTGTTCCTAAAAAGAGTAATATTTTTACGCTTGCAGAGCCACTTGCGCCATCTAATCCTTTATTTATTGAAAGAGCATGCATAATATAAAACATTGCTATGGTGCATATACAGGTAATGATAAAAGGTAAGTATGTCTTGCTATTCTTTTTAATATTTGTTACTGCTAGCTTCGGATAAAATAACTTATTCATTTACTCCACCTCCAGCAGCAATGACTGTAAGTGTATTTGAAATTTTTTCAAACATCTCTTCATTAGACATTGAGCCTTTATATATCTGGTGATAAACCTCTCCATCTTTAATAAATAATACTCTCCCTGCATGACTCGCTGCTTTAGTACTATGAGTAACCATAACGATAGTTTGATCCTCTTTATTAATTTCTGAAAATAATTTTAACAACTGATCTGTAGCCTTAGAATCAAGTGCCCCTGTTGGTTCATCTGCCAAAATAAGCTGTGGCTCTGTGATCAGAGCTCTTGCAACAGCAGCTCTTTGTTTTTGCCCACCAGATACTTCATAAGGAAACTTCTCTAAAATATCTTTTATACCTAGCTTCTCAGCGATAGGCATTAATCTTTTTTCCATTTCCTCATATGACTTTCTAGATAAAACAAGTGGTAGGAATATATTATCCTTTAAAGAAAATGTATCAAGTAAGTTAAAGTCTTGAAACACAAAACCTAGGTTATCTCTACGAAAGGCAACTATTTCACTTTCTTTAATTGATACAATGTTTTTACCTTGCAATAAAATCTCGCCACTAGTAGGCTTATCTAAGGATGCCAATATATTTAGTAGTGTAGTTTTTCCTGAACCTGACTCTCCCATAATTGCAACATATTCACCCTTCTCTACGGAGAATGTTACATTGCTAAGTGCTTGAACTTGATTTCCACCAAATCTTGTAGTATATATTTTCTTTAGATTATTTACTTCTAATAATTTCATCTCTTCTTCCTCCTCTTAGTCAAAACATGAGATACTAAGGAGTTCCTTCTTATTCACCAGAGTACCTGTAAAAGTACCTTTAGTACTTTTACCTCCACAGCAACTTGACTATACTCTAATTATAAGAAAAACAAAAATGCCCATCCATAACTTTTCCTTACATTTAGCATTCTAACCTTACATCGGTGTAAGGTTACTTTTGTCCGCAAGAAAAAAAATAATAGACCAATGTACTAGCCTATTATTTTAGAAATCTTTTTTCAAATAGTAAATGTTCTAAAATATACCTTAAGAAAATTACTATTATTTTTGAGCATCCCTTATTCAACTATAGTTTTTATAGAAGTAAGGTCAATTTTCACTGTTGTCCCAACATTAATTTTAGAATCAATGGTTACTTTATGCGAAAGCTTATCGAGGATCTTTTTGCAAAGATAAAGTCCAATTCCAGTTGCCTTCTTATCCATTCGCCCGTTATAACCAGTAAATCCTTTTTCAAATACTCTAGGCAAGTCCTCTTCTGCAATCCCTATTCCTGTATCCTCAATTACAAGGACTTTTCCTACAGTTTCCTCCATATATATGGATATTTTACCGCTACTTGTATACTTTAGAGCATTTGATAGTATTTGTTCAATTACAAATGCTAACCATTTTTCATCAGTTAATACGGTACACTCCATTTCTTTTAATTCTAGCACTATATTCTTTCTAATAAACATGTAAGCATATTTTCTAACGCTCTGTCTTACGATATCTAATAAGTTATAATTCTGAAGAAGTAAATCTGATGATGTACCATCTATTTTTAAGTAGCACAGCACCATTTCAACATATTGCTCTATTCTAAAGACTTGTGTTAACAATTCTTTGTTTTCTTCTGTTTTATCACTTTGCAATAATAAGCTCATTGCAGCAATAGGAGTTTTAATTTGATGTGCCCAAAGTGTATAATAATCTATCATTTCAGTCTGTTTAATATCTATCTTTGAAGCTAGTTCCGTACTTTGATTATAAAGTGCCATCAAAATATCTTGATAGTTATCTTCAATCAAATTTTTAGCTGGAGGTATTCTATCTAAACCACTAGTTATTTGTTTTTCAAGAATACATAACTGTTTATGTTTTCTATAATATTTAATGAAGTCATTAAATATAACTCCAACTCCCACAGAGCCCGATAAAAGAAATCCATATAATATTGACTCAAGAGGCAAAGCATATAAATAGAAAACTATAACAAATATAAAAATAAAAACACTGTCCAGTACTATTATTTTTTTGTGATCTTTAATGTAACACAGTAAAACCTGTAAAAAACCTTTTTCCTTCATCTTATTCCACCATATAACCTATACCCTTTTTCGTTTTAACAAAATCAGAAAGTCCAACATCTGAGAGTTTCTTTCTCAAACGGGTAACGTTAACTGTTAAAGTGTTGTCATCTATGTAGCTATCACTTTCCCAAAGTCTTGTCATAATATCATCTCGAGAGATGGCTTTTCCGATATTCTCAAATAAAATCTGAAGAATCTTAAACTCATTTTTCGTAAGCTCAAGCTTATTATTTTTATATTCTAACATTGCACTATTAAGATTTAGAACTACACCCTTATGTTCTATTACATCCATTTTCCCTCCAAAAGAATAAGTTCTTCTGAGCAGCGCCTGAACCTTTGCCACAAGAATATTTAAATCAAAAGGCTTAGCAATAAAGTCATCGCCACCCATATTTACTGCCATAATTACATTCATATTATCTGACATAGAGGAAATAAAGATTATAGGAACACTGGATATTTTTCGTATTTCACTGCACCAATGGTAACCATTGAAAAATGGTAACGATATATCTAAAAGCACAAGATGTGGCTCCAACTGTACAAATTGTGCAATAACATCTTTGAAATCAGTTATACATTCCGTTTCGTGACCCCACTGACACAAGCTATTTTTCATTGACTTTGCAATTACCATATCATCTTCCACAATTAAAATCTTGTACATATTACACTCCAGATAATTTCTTATTTTTTCTTTATTTTGTAATCATTATATCACAACTTTATCTTGCCTTACCAAACTATAATCCCCTTCTACATAGTTTTAATTATTCCAACTTTATAATCCTATTATTTATAAAACTTGTTATGTCAAAATGCTTCATTATTATTTCTACATCCCACAACCTTGTAGGATCTTTCATTTCCTCTATACAACATGCTGATTGTATTTCTGGATAATGATCTTTTGTAAAACATACCTTATTATTAAATGGAAGAGCATCAAATTGTTTTATTACTTCATAGTTACAAGTCTCATTTTCCGCAAGAATAATTATCAAATCCTTCCAGTTAACTCTACTCATTCGCCTATTCCATTTTTCTATTACCTCTTCTTGATCTTTATAATGCAAAAAAAATATTTCAATATCATCTAACTTGGCAATTGGGAAGTTTATAGAATCTACATATCTTTTAAATTGCTCAAAATGTATAGATTCCTTTGGATCAATAAACTCTAACTGCTTTGAAAGATAGAACTCAATATTCGACAAAAATTTAACATAATCTTGTGCAAGAAAAAATAGCCCTATTGTAGGGGTCTTGTATTCAATATTGTAATATTGATATATAAATCCACCTATGCAATTGTTGCATATTATACTAAAATTTTCATTTTTCAAGTTTGGTACTGATTCTATTTTGGATACCATTTAGACATCACTCCTAACTAATTTCATCTCCTCAGATTTTTATCTTGAAGAATCCTTTTCAATTTGTTCAGGGGAAGTTCCACATACTGTATATCTATATCCTTCAAAGACACTATCATTTATTACAGGCAAAATGCTAACTGCAAGAGCACTCCCTCCTGGAATCTCCATTATTGCATTCATTATAAGCATATATTCCATTTCACCTATCATATCTCCTATTTTAGAATCAAAATATATCCTCATGCCATCAGTCTTTGTATGCTTAAATGGCTTCTCTCCGTTAAGTTCTAAAGACTCAATCTTTTTTATTACCTCCGCCTGCTTCCATACACAGTTTACTAATATCATAATAACAATCCTCCATATATTCTTTTATCTTAAACCAATTCTTATCTTTTTCTTATTTAAAGCAGTACTAAAAATATTAATACTGTATTTCTAGGAAATCTATTACGAACATATATGTTTCCCCAAATAGTCCTACTTTGGAAGAGCTTTTAAGTCCTTTGTCAATTTCTCAACCCACTCTGTAGGTAAGTTTTTCTTACCATGAAATATTTCAATGTATAAATAGTATTCTTCCTCAGTGCATATTATTTGTCTTATCTGATTATTCTTATTTTGCTTTATAATAACCTTTTGATTGTTTCTTAATGCTTCTAATCCTTTAATCAATATCTCCTTTATATATTGATACTTAGTTTCAAGTTCTCTAGTCCTCATATCATAGTACGGTCCTTCAAGAAAAGCTAGTTGAAGATATTTATAATACTCTTTTGTTAAATAAACATTCTCAAAGTTATCATATATTACATAGGCGTTATCTTCATTTTTTATTGAACCAAATACTCTCTCCATTGCTTGGTATGTAATAATCCATACATCACCTGCTTGTTTAATCTCATTTTGCTGAAATTTTCCTCTCTCAATTGCTTTCCTAATAGTAGACCCATTAGCTAATCCCCACTTTTTTGCTGCTTCAGATAAAGTCATAATTGAAGTTAAATCCTTATTAATTTCTTCTTGTTTACTAGCAAACATAGCTTTAATATCTGATTTTTCAAGTTTACCATTAAATAGTTTCAACTTATTCCCATATTGATCATATTGATCTGAAGTAACCAATATATTTTGTTCCTTATACAACAAATCATATATATCATCAATGTCCAAAATCGGAATTTTTCGCTCATTATCTTCAATATTATATATAACAGCTGGATATAGCCTTCTATTTTCTGTAGTTATAATAGTAATATCCATAATTAATTTCTCCCAATAAACAGTTCTGTCACTATATAGTGACAATATCATTATATTCTGTTATCCTGAAAATTACCAACCTGAAACTAGTCAATCTTCAGCAGTTATTTGTCTTTGTTACATAATTATCTACATAATCCTTGTTGTACCTTTTTTCTTCTTTGTTTTTGTCACTATAGAGTGACATAATAGAATAAGTTTATTTTCATGAATAATGTAATAAAGGCATGAAAGCCTCTAACAAGCTCTCATGCCTCAAAACACTTATTATAAACAATTTTATACTCTCGTTTCAGCTGCAACTTCCATTTCTGTTAGCACATTATAGTAATAATTTAAAGTTTCCTTTAGTCCACTTTTAATATCATGTTTATCCTTCCATCCTAAACATCCCGATGCCTTTTCATTACTTAAATAGCTATGAAGTATGTCTCCATTTCTAGCTTCCTTATATTCAACTGCTACACTACATTTACTTATTTCTTTCATTACCTTATGCAATTGATTTATTGTTACGGGTTTATTACTACTTATATCGATAATTTCATTGTCCCCTCTATCTAAAGCCAAAACATTAGCATTGGCAACATCTTTAACATAAATAAAATCTCTAGTCTGCTTTCCATCCCCATATATATAACAGGTTTCTTTCCTCAATAATCGGTTTGCAAAAATGGACACTACTCCGCCTTCACCATGATTATCTTGTCTTGGTCCATAGACATTAGCATATCTAAAAATTGTATATTTGATATTGTAAAGTTCTGAATAAGCCTTAATATAATGACATGGAGTATGTTTGGATATACCATAAAATGATATAGGCTCCACTGGATGATTTTCATCAACAGGCAAATACTTTGGATTCCCATACACTGCTGCTGAGGATGGATAAATTATCTTTCTTACCTTTGTTTCTCTACAACATTCTAATACATTTATAGTTCCTATTATATTAATTTGCGCATCAAAAGCTGGATTCTTCAAAGATGTTTGTACATCTATTTGTGCAGCGTGATGAATGACAACTTCTGGTCTTTCAATATCAAATACAAGCTTCATAGCTTCATAATTAGTTATATCACCTTTATAGAATTTACACTTGGGATTTATATTTTCTACCTTTCCTGATGAAAGATTATCAAAAATAACTACATCATAGTCTAATTCAACTAATCTATCAGCTATATGAGAAGCTATAAATCCAGCCCCTCCTGTAATTAATATCTTCATTTATCCATCACCATCCTTCAATTATCTAAGTTTGTATAGGCTAGTTATCTTTTATCTAACTTATATAAACCAATTATCTTGTCCCTTTTTATATAGGCTAGCTATCTTGCGCCTTTATGATTAAATACTATAAGTGCTGTTTTCAATATTATTTTAAAGTCCATGGAGAAATTTCTATTTTCGATATACTCTAAATCATGTTTCAATTTTTCCTTAGGTGTTATATCATAGCCACCATTAACTTGAGCTAAGCCTGTTAAACCTGGTTTAACCTGCAATCTATTTATAAATGTTGGTATTTCTTTTTGAAATTCAAATGTAAATACAGATCTTTCTGGTCTCGGACCTACTATACTCATATCCCCTTTTAGAATATTGAATAATTGAGGTATTTCATCTATTCTTGTCTTTCTAATAAATTTTCCAACCCTTGTTACCCTGCTATCATTTTTATCAGCCCACTTAGGACCATTTTTTTCTGCGTCAGTGCACATAGACCTAATTTTATAGAGTTTAAATGCCTGACCATCCTTTCCAAGTCTCTCCTGTGTATAAATTGGATTTCCCTTAGACTCTAGCACTACAACTATGCAAGTTATTATCACTATTGGTATTCCAATTACACAACCAATCAAAGATAAAAAAATATCTAAAAACCTTTTCATTTTTTCATAAAGAAGCTTTTCATTTCTTTTTAAAGCTAATAATCTTACTTCCACCGCTTCAACAGTACTACTGATTTCCATTTTCGCATTATTCATATTATCCACCTAACCCTTTCAACGCTTTTACACCAGCAGCTTCCTCTAATACATGAAAACCTAAGATATCTGCTCAAAAGCTTATTTTTTAAAGAGCCTTAGACTCTAATTTTCTTAAATTTCTATCATCTACACCTTTACCTTAATTATAAATAATATCCCTCGTCTTCTCTCACCTCGAAAGTTTACTTTGTAGTTACAAACTTTAACTATTTAATATGGCACTTTTTAATATACATATCTTACTCCGTACCATATCTTCAGCAGTATATTTAGGTATGTTCTTTACTACTTTAGTAGTAAAACCTTTACAACTAAAGGGATTATTTTCGCTCCAAAGTAGACTTATAACCATCAACTCTACATACCAAAGTTCTAGAGTGCTCTATACAATGGACTATGTCAATGCACATAAGGTATCAACTCCTTATTCAAAAGGTCACAGATTACTTTCTACAAAAGGGACATTTAAGACATAATCATAATTCCACTAGAATAATTATCTTAATGGCAGTTGTAAAACTGTTCAATATTAGAAAAGGTGGTGATAAATGTGAAAATAGCACTGATTACATTTTCTACACACACATGCTTTCAAGATAGTATCTATAGTATGTTTGAAGAATTGCAACCCACAGAAGATATTTGGACTATTGGATTACAAACTCCAGAAATTCAATTTCAAAATACCAGCCATAATCTCTTAGTGGATGCCCCTAAAAAACCTGGTATTAGCAAGGACACTTTTAAATTAATTGCATTATTTAAGTTGATAAAGGAAATTAAAAAGCAACAATTTGACGTGATTTATTTTGAAAGCTTACACATATGGAATTTAATTATTATGATCTTTTGCAGAAAACCTCGGATATATCATGCAATCCACGATGTTATACCGCACAAGGGAGACAAACATGAAAAAACTTTAGAAATTATGTACCGCTTTGTTACAAAGCTTACAGATAGAATAATTCTTCGTAATGTTATGTATAAGGATTACTTTTGCAAGAAATACAGTTATGATCCTTCCAAAATATCAATTATAAACCTTTGGTGTAGGTTTTTCCCATATAAAAAGCCTACTAATACAAAGACAGTATTATTTTTTGGTAGAATCAATCCCTATAAAGGCCTAGACAATCTAATTAAAATTATTGAGAAATGCCCTGAAATTCAATTCAATGTTGTTGGCAGAGTTGAGCCTGGACTTGAATCTAATGTAGCAGAAATTAAAAAAAATAAAAATGTTAACCTTGTAACTAGATATATTGAATTTGAAGAAATGCATAATTACTTTTTTAAAGCAGATTGGATCATACTCCCTTATGAATCTGCAACACAATCTGGTGTAATAATGGATGCCTATAAACATTCTAGACCGGTTATTTCCTTTGATGTTGGCGCAATATCTGAACAAGTTATAGACGGCAACACAGGATTTCTAGTAGAAGAAGGAAATATAGATATGTTTGTATCAAAATTAAGGTTTGCAATAAGCTTGGATAATACTACTTATAGCGAAATGACCTTAAATGCCTTTAACTTTGGAAGGGATAATTACTCCGCTGAAAGTGCAAAAACATCCTTTACCGAAATTCTTAAAGATTCTATTATTGTTTAATAAGTTATATCTGGAGGAAAATCATTGGACACAAAAATATTAGCGCTTTACTTACCTCAGTTTTACGAGACAGAATACAATAATAATTGGTGGGGAAAGGGATACACCGAATGGGTAGCTTGCAAAAATGCAAAACCTCTATACAAGAATCATTATCAGCCAAGAGCTCCTTTAAACAATGATTATTATGAATTAACTGATGTAGATACCCTAAGGTGGCAATCAAATATAGCAAAAGATCATGGAATTGATGGATTTGCCATATATCATTACTATTCTAAAGGGCAAAAATTATTGGAAAAACCTACTGAATTACTATTAAAAAATAAAGATATAGCTACAGAATTTTGCCTATACTGGGCAAATCATGATTGGCGAAGAAACTGGTTTGGACGTGAACCAGAATTATTATTTAAGCAAGAGTATGGTGATAAACAGGATTGGATAGCTCATTTTGATTACTGCAAGGATTATTTCATAGATAAAAGATATATTAAGTTAGAAAATAAGCCTGTCTTTTTTATTTTTGAAGCAAATAATTTTAAAAAGCTGGACGAATTTATTCAGTGCTGGAATGAGAAAGCCAAGAAACTAGGTTTTGATGGAATATACTTTGTGAAAACAATAGGTCCACGTTCTACCTTAGATAAAGGAAAATGTGATGCTGTATTTGAGCGTGAACCGATGTATACCTTAAGATATGGTATTTCAAAACAAAAATATTTATTTTCAAGGTTCTTAATGTTAAAAAATCGTATTTTAAATAAGCTGCTTAAAAAATTTAATATAGGAATTTTAGAAAGTAGCTTTTCATATAAAAACTGTTGGGAAAACATCATAAATAGAACTCCAAAGCAAGACAACACAATTTTAGGAGGCTTCACAGATTGGGATAATACTCCACGAAGGTCTTACGACGGAATGATTATGAAAGGCACCACACCAGAACTTTTCCAATACTATATGGAAAAACAAATGGAAAGATGTAAAGAATATAAGTCCCCTTTTGTAGTTATCAATGCTTGGAATGAATGGGCTGAAGGTGCATATTTAGAACCAGACGAAAAATATGGATACGCCTTCTTGAATGCAATAAAAAACTGCAAGAACGTGAAATCAGGTGAATAGATGAATAGAATTCAATCAGCATGTAGGTTAATAGAAACTTGCTCATTTAAAAATATAGTTTTATCTATATCTTGTGCTAATTATATCAGTACAAGAGGCGGAACTGATAAGGTTATAAAAGCTCATCAGGAAATGTTTTATTCAAGTAGGATTTCTTACCTACATATTTTTCCGATAGCAAAGAATTTCCCTTGGTCTGATGATAGAACTAAATATATTAGCTCTGGCTATTTTGGAGCTAGCATAGATAAAAAATTGTTAGGTTTACTTTCTATAAAAGAACTAATTTATATATGTAGTGCTATTCAAAAGAAAGGCTATAATATCATAGATATTCATACGCATCAACTGTTTCGTATTGATATAAAACACTTAAAAACCCTACTGAACTCTATTAAAAGTCCAATAAAATTTTTTGTTCATGATTATTATACTATATGTACTCAATGTAATTTTTTAAAAAACGGCATAGAATTTTGTGGGCCAGAAGTAATGAGTCCAAGTAAATGTAGCGATTGTAAATATTATAATCGTTCCAAAAGAATACAACCGAAAGTAAGAGAATTTTTCGATTTATATAAAAATAGACTGAAAATTATCGCTCCCTCAGCTTCTGCGGCAAATATCTGGGGAAACGCCTATCCAAATTTTAAAAACCAAATAATTATTATTTACCATCAACAGCTTATAGATAAATACTATGCTAACATGGAATCTATTACTTCCAATGCACCACTGAAGATTGCTTTTGTTGGAGTTAAAGCAGTGAATAAAGGTTGGCTTAATTGGAAAGATGCAGTAAAAACATCCCATAATGATAATTGTAATTATAAATACTATCACTTTGGTGCTAGTGACGATAACTTAACTTATGTAAATAAGATTGATGTTTCATTTCAAAGAGAAGGTTTAAATGCTATGGTAACAAAATTACGAGAATATTCAATTGATTGTGTTGTTTTAGCTTCAATTTGTCCTGAAACATATTCTTACACTTATTATGAAAGTATGTCTGCTAATGCTTTTATCATTACAAATATCAATAGTGGCAACATTGCTAGCGAAGTCCAAAAGAATAATAACGGAATCGTCCTAAAAAATAATAACCAGTTAAAAACTCTGCTATGTAATGAAAAAGAATTAAGAGATATGGTGAATGGCTTTAAAACTAGCAATATTTTCGGGCCAAAGGATTTAATAGAAAATAGAAGACTACTTGAAATAGTAAATGATAACCTTGGACATGATTACGAAATAATATTTGAGAAAAAGGTGTCAACTATATTAAGTATAATCATTACCTTCGCAAACTTAGTATATAGGCGAATAAAGAAGGGAGATTTGCAGTGAAAGATTTAAAGACACCCTTAATATCCTTCTATATATTTTTAATTGTATTCTTAGAATATGAAAGATTTTTGTTTACTAATGTATCATATATAGACCTTGCAATAAAATTTATAATATTTTTTGTTTCTATAATCATTATATTGATTAGCAATTTTAAGATGAAAATCACTCATCGTATTGCTTTGTTGTTACTGATTTTTTTAAGTGCTTATATATCCATGATTACTAAAAGAACTAACTACGCTATAATCATTTTGACCTTTATAACTGTTTTTAATGGATCAACCTATAAGCTAATTAAAGCATTTTATAAATCAAATTTATTTTTCTTTATTCTTTGTATCCTATTATTAGCTTTAGGCTTTAAAGAAAACACTATATTTCTAGAGAATAATAGAACAGTGTATACCTTAGGTTTTGTTAATCCTAATACTGCAGCCTCAAAATACTTAATAATTCTATTATCTTATATCTATCTAAAATATAAAAAGTTAAATGTACTAAATTATACCTTTATATCATTAAGTTCAATAGTAATATATATATTGACTGGCTCTCGAACTGGAGCTACGTCTACTTTAATATTAATATTCTTCCTTTTAATATCAAAAGCAGTTAAGAAAAAAAATACTCTTATACTAACGAAAAAACTTTTAAACAAACTTTATCCCTATACCTTTATTATCTTCAGCATACTTTCAATTCTCCTTGTTGTGAATTACGGTAAATATCCCTTTATTAATACTATCGATAAACTATTTACAAATAGAATTATGCTAGCTTCAAAGTACTGTTATGATATTTACTCAATAACATTTTTAGGTGGCGCTGAACGATATTTATCAGATAACATGTATCTATATCTAACCTTTGATACTGGATTAATCGGACTTGCCTTATATGCAATTTACTATTTAATTCTTGTTAAAAAAATTCTAAAGAAAAAGGATGTTGCTGCTTTAATTATAGTACTAAGTATATTATTTTTTGGTTTAACAGAATGTAGCACAGTATTCATAGCAAATAATTGTACCTTGTTAATGAGTAACTTTATCTTTACCTCTAAAGCTAAAAAAACTTCACAACCTTCATTATCAAACAAAACTTCATAAAAATTCTAAAGACATATTGAAAAATCAATATAATCTATGAATATCCTTTATTAGAAACTTGTTTGCTTTAAAAATATATTCTTTAGAAAAATAACGATTGTTTTTTATATAAGATATTACTATATAAAGGAGATGAAATGAAAGGAAGGCGTAGCTTTTATAATATATTATTGGGCTTGATAAGTTTACTAATTACGATTTTTTTTAACCTGATCATACCTAGATTATTTATCCTCAAATTAGGTTCTGAAGTAAATGGATTTATGTCATCCATAACTCAAATTTTTATTTATCTGATGCTGTTAGAGGCTGGAGTGGGTGAAGCTACTATTCAGGCACTTTATAAGCCTTTAACCGTAGATGATAAAGAAAGTTTAAATGGTATATTGTCTGCAACCTCAAGATACTATAATAAAACAGGAAAGTTCTACTTGTTAACTGTTGTTATTATTTCAATATTGTACCCTATAATCACCAAATCACAAATAAATAGTGTCACTATTTCACTAGTAATACTATTTACAGGTGTGGTTGGTGTTATAAATTATTTTTTACAAGCAAAATTCAAATTACTTTTAATTGCTGAAGGCAAAACATATATAATAACAACTGCAAACTTAGTTGTAAACACCTTAAGCAATATCACAAAAATAGTCCTACTTTTATTAAACTTTAATATATTAATAATTCAAATATCTTATTTTATAATAAGCTTCTTACAGATGTTTTTAATTTGGATTTATATAAAGAAGCATTATAAGTGGATAGATTTAAAGGTTAAACCAGATTATTCAGCTATATCGCAAAAAAACTCAGTATTAGTACATCAAATATCAGGTATGGTCTTTTACAATACAGACGTACTTATACTAACTTTTTTTTGTGGCTTTGCTGTAGTAAGTGTTTATACAATGTACAATCTAATATTTCAAATGATTAGCAGTGTAATAACTAATATAAGTTCTGGGGTAATTTTTGTATTAGGCTCTTCATACTTTGAAGATAAAGAAAAATTTTTAGACTTATACAATTCATTTGAATCCTATTACATGTCGATAGTTTTTGCTTTATCAACTATTAGTTATATACTAATATTACCCTTCATGAAGCTCTATACCGCTGGAATAACAGATGTAAATTATATAGACACCTTGTTACCTACTATGTTTGCTATTTTAAATTTATTATCTTATGTACGAATGCCAGGGGTTTATTCCATAAATATTGCAGGACATTTTAAAAAAACACAATATAGATCAATTTTTGAATCTGTAATTAATATTATAGTTTCACTTATATGTGTAAATTTTTTTGGCATTTATGGAGTACTAATTGGCTCAATCACTGCATTACTCTACAGGACAAATGATATAATACTATATACAAGCAAGCAAATCATAAAAAGAAATTCACTGATTACTTATAAAAAATGCTTTATAAACATAGCAATTCTTTTCATTATAGTATTTCTTGTATCTAAATTTAATCTATCAATTGAATCCTATAGTGAATTTTTGATAATAGGTAGCCTATTACTAATTACGGTAATTCCATTATTTTTTATATCTATGGCTGCATTGGATATTAAATCCTTTAATTACTGCATAGGCTTCTCAAAAAAATATTTAAATAAACTTCGGAATAAGTGATTATTCAATTATACACACTAGCTAGATATATTTCTAACAAAGCCTTCTTTTACTACTAAGTGGCGAATATTTCTATCAAAATTTTATTCTACTCCTAAGCGGTGGATTCCAAAAAGTCCCCATCTAAAATCTAGATGGGGACTTTATTATATCAGTAATAACCATTCTGTTTAACATCCAACTTATTTAATACTACTCCTAATATCTTAGCTTTTACTTTCTCTAAAAGCGCCTTTGCTTTTAGAGCTGCAGCTTTTTCTACTTGTGACGAAGCAACTACAAGAACACATCCATCTGCATAAGTAGAAAGTAATTGAGCATCTGTTGCTATTGTCACAGGTGGCGTATCTATTATTATATAATCATAAGTCTCCTTCAAATCCTCAATAAGATTCTTAAGCTTTTCAGATGAAATTAACTTAGATGGATTGTTGGCTTTTGTTCCAACCATAGCTATATCTAAGTTAGATACTTTTGTCTTTTGAACTGATTCCGAAAACAATGCGTTACCTTCCAAAAAGCCTAGTAGTCCTTTTCTATTTGGTATATTAAATTGCCTATGAAGGCTTGGATTTCTAAAATCGCAATCAATCAAAATAGTGTTATATCCGTTTTCAGCCATGACTACACCCAAATTAGCACAGGTGGTAGACTTACCTTCCCCTGCTACAGAGCTAGTAACAACAATTGTTTTTACATTCTTATCCAAGGATGAAAATTGAATATTTGTCCTTAATGTTCTGTAGGCTTCTGAAATTTGAGAATTAGGATGCTCTACAGTGATTAATCTATTATTATTCATAACTTTTACTCCTCTGATTATACTTAATATTTACCCACGTCTTTAGGTATAACTCCGATTACTGGAATTCCTAAATATTTATTTATATCTTCCTCAACTTTTAATGTGTTATCCATATATTCACGTAATACAGCAAGCCCCATTGAAACCACCATTCCTATAAAGAAAGCTATAGCAATATTCAAAAGCTTATTTGGTTTTATAGGTTCTTCTGGGATTTTCGCTCCATCTATTACCTTAATATTTTGACCTGAGTATATTCTTTCTCCTTCTTCCATAAATGCATTACAAACAGCATTTAAAATGCGATAAGCTTCTTGAGGATTCTCATTCTGTACTTTAAATTCAATAAGCTGAGTATCCTCCTTTGGAATGACAATTATAGAATCTAAAATATCCTTTGTAGAAACATCCTTTAACATTTTTGATGCATTTTCCGCAACAGATGCTGACCGCCCTATCTCTGCATAAGTTGTTATAAGATTTTTATACATCATTATGTCATCAAATTGATACTTAGGATTATCATTTGATCCCCTATCAGCTTTTCCTACTACAATAGTTGACTTGGCTTCATAGGTAGGTTCTATTATTAAAAAACTTAAAATCCCAGCTAGAAAAGTACTTAATATAGTTATTAAAAGTATTAGCTTTATTTGTTTTTTAAAGATACGTATAAAATCACCTAAAACTAAAGCTCTTTCTTCTTCCATCTATACTTACCTCCAAGTTTAATTACATTCTTAGAATATACTTGCAGACTAATAAGATATTTTTATTTCATTATGAATTAGACTTCAACTGGCTTTTTATCTATTCAACTGCACTTGTGGGAAAAAATCTTTATCTTTTAATCTTTATATTTAAATTATAATTACTTCTTGGTCTATTTACTCACCTCAATAGTTTACTTTATAAGTGCAAATTTTACTTATTTAACATACAACTTTTAAATATGTAGTCTACTACTTTTACTTATTTAGTCTAATACTTTTCCCGCTGTTCTCTACTACTTTTATACCATATTTTCATACCTCTATTTACCTATACATGCGTCTGCTTTTTCTTGTATCTCTTCTTCCAAAATCTAAAAGGCATTCTCATATTTTTTGAATCCCCTCTACTTGCTATGGTTATACGATTATAGTCTTACTGAAAAATAAAAGCTCCTAAGGTAATTTCCTCAGAAGCTTTATTAGACTCTTATTTTTAATTGCTTACTATTAAAAAATAAGCTAGTATATCAAAATCTTGTATGTATTAAAAGCATTATACGTTCTAATTAACGTAATTTAATTAGCAGCAACTTCCCCTATTGAACTTGGATTGATTTTTTCAGTTGCAATTTCTCTTAGGGAATTTCGTTTAATTTTTCCGGTTGACGTCAATGGAAATAAATCTATAAATTCTACATACTTAGGAAACTTATATCTTGATATTTTTCCAGATAAAAAATTTATTATATCTTCTCTAGTTAATCCTGTAGAAGTTTCTTTCAATTTAATGAAAGCAAATATTTCCTCTCCATGAATTTTATCTGGCACCCCAACAATTATTGCATTTTCAATATCAGGATGCATAATAAGATGATTTTCAATATCCGTTGGAGAGATATTTTCTCCACCTCGGATTATTACATCTTTAAGTCGTCCTTTTATAGATAAATATCCCTCTTCATCTATAAAAGCAACATCACCTGTACGAATCCAATTATCAACCATAGTAACCTCTGTTGCTGTAGGATTATTATAGTATCCCAGCATGCTATATGCACTTTTTACATATAATTCACCTTCAGTATTAGCAGGGAGCGTTACTCCAGTTTCAGGGTCACAAATTTTTATTTCCACATGCTCAACAGGCTTTCCTACAGTATTTATTTTAGGATCATCTTTGTCATAGACTGTAGTTTGAGTAACCCCTAGTGTCTCAGTTTGTCCAAAAGTATTATTTAATTCAGTAATGTGAAGCTGCTCCATTATATCCTTCATAAGTGTTTCTGAAGAAACTGCTCCTGCAATCATTCCTACCCTTAAACTAGAAATATCGTATGAATTGTGATTACTTAATAAATATTGATACATTGTTGGAACTCCATGAAAACCAGTACATCTTTCACTTTCAATTGTCTTAAGTGCAACAGAGGTTTTGAATTTTTTCATTAGAGCTACTTTACTACCAGCTAATAATCCAAGGATTGCTGTATATTTACCACCTAATATATGATTTAATGGCAATGTAACTAAAATAGTATCTTCTGATGTATATTTAAAGTTTTTAATAAATGAAAGTGGACCATTTAGTACCGCTTTATGGTTAAACATAATTCCTTTTGGATTTCCAGTAGTTCCTGAGGTATATAAAATTGTAGCCATATCAGTTGGTAAAACATTACTTGAAATAGCTATAAGTTCATCATCTAATACTCTTTTCATTTGAGACATAATAAGACCTAAGCTAAATAAAGTTTTCATTTTTATTGTTATTTTAAGGTAATCAAATTTTTCTAAGTCAACCTTTTCAATCATATCTTTATCACTCACGATTAAAATTGTTGATTCGGATTGTTTTAACATATAGTCTATTTCTTCTTCCGTCGATGAATAACTTAAACATACGCAGACAGCACCTATTTTTAATGTTGCTAAAAATACTATTATCCATTCTGGTGAATTACTTGATAACAGAGCTATGTGATCACCTTTCTTTATTCCAATAGATATTAAGCTTTTCGCTATCATATCTATTTGGTATCCAAGTTCTTTATATGTAAATCTTCTTCCATCTTCCGCATAAACTAAAGCTTCCTTATCAGCAAACTTGTTGAATATTTTACTCGTATATGATCCTATAGTTTCATTAATTAATTCCATTAGCAATACACCTCTCATTAAAAAAATAAAATTTAAACAGTAATATATAAGTTCTAGTAATGATATTTCATTAAATATATTAATTTTTCATTTTTAATATATAGCTTCAATGTAAAACCAATTTTGAAACTTATACAAATTAATACTTTAATAGTAAAGATATATGAGTTGATCCAGCAGCAACTGTACAAAATACTACATAATCACCACGCTTAACTTGTCCATTTTTTATTCCTTCATAAAATACAAGAAATGGACTAGTTGTCCCTGTATATCCGTAAGTATCCGCAACATACAGAGCCTTTTCTGTACCTATCCCAAGTTTCTCACGTAGAGTAGCTACATTTTTGTACGCAATTTGAGAAAAGCAAAACATAGAAATATCGTTAATAGCTAAATTACTTTTATCTAACATTGAATTTATATTTTCAACAGCTCCATCTATCCACCAAGTACCAAATGACTTCCAATCCACATATACATCCTCTTTAGGAGTATCATAGATGTGCGAAAATCCGCACTTAGGAAATCTAACGTAATCAATAAAATCAGTATTGACGCTTATTTTAGTGTCAATCAATTTACAATCTTCATCAGTTCTTTCTAAAATGAGTGCACATGCAACGTCTCCATACTGACCATAACACTCCTCATTTTCAGGGCTAACTTGTGGTGTAAGATAATCACTACCAACTAAAAGTAATCTATTTATTTGAGGATTAGAAGACATATATCTAAAAACTAAATCTAGAGCATATGTCATTCCAATACAGTTTCCATTCATATCATGACAGAAACATTCTTCTTTACCTTTAATTGCATTATGAATAAATAGAGCAGAAGTTGGTGAGACATATTCAGCTAACATACCTGAATATACAATCATATCTATATCTTTTCCAGTAAGCTTTGACTTTTCTAATACAGCTTGTGAAGATTGTATAGCCATAGTCAGTGCATTTTCAGTATCTCTATTAATTTCATATCTATTTCTCCTACCCATAGTCTCTTCAAAAAATTTTTTAATATCTTTTCCTTGTTTTTTGAAGTGCTCTATATAATACTCATTATCAACAATATTCTTTCCATGATACACTTCAATTTCTCTTATTTTAACGTTTTCCATAGCCTGATTAACTATACTTTACTTAGAATAGTAAAGCATAATTAACTTCACCTCCTCACAATCTGATTTTAAATTAAATTTAAATTTGAATTCAAATACAATATAACATATTTTTATACTTTTGGCACTATATTTTCCATATATTCCTTTGATATAATTTAAAGGAAATTTTAACTTACTATATGTCTATATTTCTACTTTTGAACTTCTTATTAGATACATTATCTAATTGTGTTGACCTAATAGAAATTTTGAATCTATAATATTGTAATATAAAATGTAGTTTATCTAAAATTTACAATTAAATTAAATTTTCCTTGTAATTATGTGTTAAAATATAAGTATATATGTTTTAATAAGAATTCTACATGAATCTTAATGATATCTTAAATAATCATATAATCCTTTAATGTGGACTAAATAATAGAACATATATATTAATATTTTGGGGATGGAAAGGATGTACTACAATGATAAATGAAATATCTGAAAATAAATTAATGGAATCTTTTTACAACATGATACCTTATTTTAAGTACTACTTTGGAACAGAGTTAGGCTTTACAATCGCTAACACTGAAAAATTTCTTTTTGTACAAAACACTGAAAATTTAAAATCAAATCTTAAAACAGGTGATAAAATTCCAGAAGGTTCTGCTGCATATGTATGTTTGCAAAAAAAAGAAGTTATACACCGTATAGTACCAAGAGAAGTCTTTGGATTTCCTGTAGAAACAATTGCAGTTCCAGTACTTGTTAACAACAGAATAGAAGGCGCATTAGTAATTAGCATGAGTGTTGACAAAACTGAAAAGAAAGAAAGAATTTCTAACTTAGCTAATGCATTATCTCAATCCTTAGAACAAATGAGTTCAACTGTAGTAGAAATGGCTAATACATTCCAAGAAATAAGCGGAACAAATTCAGATATTGAGAACTTTATCCATGAGACAAAAGAAAGTTCTAAAAAGACTGATGAAGTGTTGACATTTATCGAAGGCATTGCAAAACAAACTAATTTGCTTGGACTAAATGCTGCTATTGAATCAGCTAGGGCAGGAGAACATGGAAAAGGTTTTGGCGTAGTATCAACTGAAATAAGAAATCTGTCAAACTCAACAAAGGAATCAATAAATCAAATAAATGGAATTTTAAATAATATACAAAAATCAATAAATGAAATATATGAAAGGTTTGAGTGCTCTAATAATTTATTAGAAAATCAGACAAATGAACTTCAAGAACTTACTGCTACCATTGAAGAACTTACAGCTAGTGCAGCACTTCTAAATGAATTTGCAGATGAATTTGCAAATGACAAATAAAAAAGTATCTTTACTATTAATTATTTGGGGGATTTTTGAAGGTTTACAGTAACCACCCCCACTATCGGAGATACTTCTAAATTATTACTGCTGAAGAATGTTTGTAATTTTAGGTGGAGGACTTATTTTGATAAAAACCAATAAAAAACTAGCTTTAATCATTTTTTATATTTGTGCTACATCATCGATTATACTTGGATTTCTAAATTATATTCATGAAAAAAGTCCATTCCAAATTTTCGGTGTTGTAATGATGATAGTAGTAATAATAATCGAAACTCTTTATTATAAAAAAGGATCTACAAAAAAGTAACTTGTATGTTTTTAATTTTATCTACTATTTTTTTAATACTTATATAAGTTGCAATAATAACTCTACATTTGATTGATATTCAATAACCTAGAAGATAACTAGTTTTGGTGTAGAAACTTAATTGCAATATATATACTATAAATAAAAAAGAGAAGTTCATAATGACTTCTCTTTTTTCACATTCTATAAATTTAATTAAGTTAACCCGTTGTGCTAGTTAAATACGCTGGCAATACTTACAAATAGAAAAACTCCAGCATATTTGCTAACCTATCATTAAAAAACACCACTAATCTAATGATAGGAGGCTAACCTATATGCCAGAGTTTAATAAAGATTCTACCATAACAATAAATGACTTAAAAGATTTTATTGTTGTCACTTATGTTATAATTGATGACTTTTACCAAAAAGTAACTCCAACATTTATTAAAAATCGTCGTAACATCGCTAAATCAGTAATGACTGATAGCGAAATAATTACGATTTCTTTAGTAGGTGAACTCTTAACCATTGACTCTGAAAAAGCATGGTTTGGATTTTGCTCTAAAAACCTACGAGACTTATTTCCCAACTTTTGTAGTAGGCCGAGGTTTCATAGAGTTAGAAAGTCATTATTTCGAGTCATTGATGAAATTCGTAAAGAGTTAACGAAATTTCTTAACTATCAATATGACCGAATGAGAATTGCAGATAGTATGCCAATTCCTGTGTGTAAGTTTGGGAGAGCTCATTTCCATAAAGCTTTTAAGCCGGAGGCTGCCTACGGGCGATGCGCTTCGAAAAAAGAAACATATTATGGATTCAAATTACATGCTTTAGTAGCCCTCGATGGCTATATCACAGATTTTACTGTAACAGCAGCAAATATTGATGACAGAGATGTCGTCTGGGAACTCACAGCTAATTCAGAGATTGATATACTAATAGGTGATAAAGGATATATAGGTCAAAAAGTTGCTTCGCAATTAAAAGAAACAAGGTACATTCGTCTTTTAACAATAAATCGTAACAATAGTAAAACTAAACTTTTAAAACCTTTTAGGCAGTTGATATTCAAGGCTCGTCGTAGAGTAGAAACTACTTTTTCTCAGCTCTCCGAGCAATTAAATATGCAGAGGGTTCTTACAAAATCAACTTGGGGATTTGCCACAAGAATATCAAATAAAATATTAGCTCATAATCTTTGCTATTTTATAAATAAATTTTTTAATATAGGTATAGAAATATCAAAGATTAAAGAATTAGTATTCGGATAATAATTTCCAAAAACAGTATATGAGACAATAGGATAGGACTGCCTAAAATCATGGTATAAATATCCTTTTAATGAAAACTTATCTGCTAGCACAACAGGTTAAGTTACTTTTTATCTACCATGTATTGTGAAAATATTACTTTCAAAAATAATTGATTTTGCTTTTAATATGTACCAATAAGCTTATCCTTATTGACATAAATATCTATATACCTATATTTATAAGTTTTTTATATACCACACATCACAAGCATAATGTTCTGTTTCAACTATTGGTTTTTCTAATTGAATAAAATCATGCTTCTTATAAAATTTATTGGCTGCTACCATATTAGCAAAGGTTTCAAGATAACATTTTTCATAATACTTTTTTGCAAATTCTAAAGAAATCTTTAATAGTTCTTGTGCAATCCCAGTCCCTCTAACCTCTTTTAGAGAATACATTTTCTGTAGTTCACATATATTTTCTGTATTAGTTAAAGGACCGATACCACAACCGGCTACTATTTTGTTATTATCTTCAACAACCCAATATTTAGATCTTTCATTTTGATAAACCTGATAAAACCTTCCTAGATTTGTATCTTCCCATGCACAGCCTGGCTTATTAGCTCCAAACTCTATTAGGCATGTTCTAATAAGTGACTCTACTTGTTTATTATCTTTTTCTTGTATTTCTCTAATTATCATAAAATACCTCATTAATCTCTTAACTTGTCAGTTCCAATTAATTATATCTTTTATGGTCAGCTATTCTTTCTGCCCAATATATAGGAAATGTTCACCTGTACCTATCAAATTTTTATCAGTACTTAATCTAAACCCTATTTCAATCCACTTTTTATATTGTTCATCACTAAGTGAATATAGTTCTTTTTCTTTGCTTCCTAAAATATTTTCTACACTAGCAAATACTAATTCCTTTATATAATAGCTAGACATTAACGATTTAGCTTCACTTGGACTTGAAAAATAAGCACTAGTAAATCCTTCCTCTGGTCTATTTTCTCCACTTTTTAGATATCTTAAAACATCTTGTATGTCATTAATTTCATAAAAATATTTTAGAGCATCCTGAATTGGCGCATAATTTGAAATAAATGTCGCAAAAATAATACCACCTGGTTTTAATAACCTTAAAGCACCCTCCACAGCAAGTTTTCTCTGATCTTCTTTGACTAAATGATAAAGAGGTCCCATTAGCAAAATCACATCATATTTTTGTTCATATTTCTCCAACTCAAGTGCATTACCATAAATATATTCTTTAAGCCCAACATTAAATTCTTTTGCCTTTTCTTTTGCTACCTCAATATTTCTGCTTGATAAATCTAAAAGAGAAACCTTATGTCCTTTTTCTGCTAAATAAAAAGAATATCTACCTGGCCCGCCACCTATATCAAATACTTCTAAACTTTCGCCAATAATGTATTTATCTAAATATCGTTTTGTAATATCAAATTCTAATTTATGGCGCTCAAGCCGTTCCCATTCATCATAGATATTATCATAATAATTTTCAATCACGTTCATTTAATTATCCCTCCAACGTTATATTTCAAGATTATAACACTTATATAACAATTAGTTAAGTAAGCCTGCTATTTTAACTTTTTTAATATCCTATATTTCCCTCCTAAAAATAAAAACTCCTTAGCTTTAACTAAGAAGTTTTTCTCACTACATATATTTGAATAGAAGGCACAGTCTTCTCCCAACTTAACAAAAAATATTCGCTATATATAATTTAAGTCCATGATTATGCTTTCTTCATTCCGTATTATATCCTCTTTAAAAATTATGCTATCCTTATTATTACAATACCATCCAAAAGCAATTTTTAGACCATGTTCAAAATCAGTTTCATTACTATAAAATTCATTAATTTTCGATGTATCAAGTACATTATCATAGTCAAAGAACGGAAAGAAATCTCTTACACATCTATTGTATTTTTTATAATCATACTCAATTATTCTCGCTTTTTTACCAGCTACATTTTCACAACATTCAATCCATTCTTTTATCGTAAAAGATTTCTTATTTCCTACATTAAAGATAGAAATTGTATCAAGCTTAGCATTTAGTAAAGTTAAAATAATATTTGCTAAATCAGTTGTATAAATGAACTGCAAATATGTATTCCCGCTATTTGGTATAATAATCGGTCTGTCGCTACAAATATGTTCAAAAATAAAACTTTCTCTTTGAGCATAGTTATTTTCTCCATAAACATAAGGAGGTCTTATAATTATTAAATTGGTCTTGGTCTGCTGAAAGCTTTCAATCAAAAAGCTCTCAGCCTCTATTTTATTTGCTCCATAGGCTGTCCAATATTTATTTTCTTTTAGTGGTGTTTCTTCATTATATGGAATACTAAAATTTTCAACATCATAAACAGCACTTGAACTTATAAATAGAAACTGTTTTAAGTTTTCCTTATTCAAAGAATCATATAAAATTTCCGCTTGTAATCTATTTAAAGCAGACACATCTATAACAATATCAAAGACGTATTTGCTTAAAATATTCTTCATTTCTTCTGCATCATTTCTATCACATTTTAAGTTAATTACTCTTTTATCATTGTCTTCTCTTGTCCCTCTATTAAGAGTGTAAATTGAATAGTCGTTATCCAATAGAATATCAACTATCTTTTTGCCTATGAAATAACTGCCCCCCATTAGTAAAACTTGCTTTTTCATCTTATAGCCCCCTTTTGTATACTCTACCTATCAACCAAGTAGTTCTATCAGCTCATCTAAATTTTCAATGGTATAATCAGGTTCATATTCCTTTGATTTCGGAATTTGCATTCCTCCAAAACCTTGCTTAATCCAAATTGTTTTCATTCCAATTCTTTTTGCAGGATAAATATCATTATCTAATCTATCACCAATCATAACAGCATTTATCGCATTACACTTACTTTTTTGTAACGCCCTTTCATAGAAACTAATATCCGGCTTTTCAAGTCCCTCTTCTGCTGAAGCTAATATGATATCAAAATATTTTATCAATCCATATTCTGTTAACCTCTTAGAAGTTCCTAGTGATTGATTTGCTATTATGCCCATCTTATATATTTTATGTAGCCTTTCAAGAACCCCTATTGAATTATCATATAAAGCTTCTAATTCCCTTGGGTATGGTTCAAATTCTTCAATGCCCAAAGATTTTAATGCAGTAGCATAAGGTTGCTTATACTCCACAGAAGCTTGTACCATAGCTTGATATATATCATCATAGGAGTACTTTTTCTGCTTTTCTCTTTGCCTACTTACTGTATCAGTAATTCTTTTAATGTAACACTTTTCTTCATTAACAAGAGTGCCACCGATATCCCAAAATAACCATTTAACATTGTCCATAAAAAGCACCCCTTTCTATTTTTTCAAATTACATAAGATATCTCTATTCTTTAAAAATTACTAGAGTGCCTTATCTAGTCTTTTAACATTATACCATTGACCCCTACTTTAAAACTTTTTATAAATAGATCAAATTCATCTTTAATTACCTGTGCATTCTCAAACTCATGGTTTAACTTAAGTACTTCAATTGCTGTTTCAATAGTACACAGTTCTCCTTCTGATGCACCTCTCCTCAAAGTATACTCTGACTTATGAATTGGATCTAGTGAGATTCTTGGCAATCTTTTTAAATAATCACTCTTTCTTAGGATTTTTCTAGCTTCTTTCCATGTACCATCCAATATAACAAATACTGGAGTTCTTTCTGAATTTTTATATTCATAATTTACTTCTGATAAATCATCATTCTCTGTAGGAAATAGTATATATACCTGATAATCCTCACTATTAATATACTCAATCAACTTCTCAGGGAAATTTGTTCTCTCCCAAAGAATCAACTCGGTTGATTCTGGATTAACCAATTTTAGCAACCTAGCTGTATTTGAAGGTCTACTGAATTCTTTTTCTGTTGACAATATACATATCCTTGACTTTGTATCTATCTTAGGAACAATATCACAGATACAATTTATAACTGGTAACCCGCATTTGTTGCAACTCTCATACAACTTTGTGATTTGTTTAACTTTAAATTTAGAATCCATCGTCTCACCTTTTTAGTATTTTAGCCAAACTATAAAAATATTAAGTTAACTAATTTTAATCTCTGTATTATTATTTAAATAATCTTTAAACTTGTTAAAACCACTTTCAGTTGAATCCCAATGTATGAACTTCATATTCAGCTTTTCTGTTTCTTCTGGAAAACCAAAATTATCATCCATATAAATCACTTCATCTGCGTTTACTCCCAATCTTTCACATGCAATCTTGTATATTTCTGGTTGTGGCTTCTCCACTCCCTCAACTTCTGAATTGATAAAATCCATGAATTTAGAATATCCAAAGTATTCATCCCAGTAATTATATGTTGCTCTCGGTCCGTTATTAACAACACACAGCTTAAAATGTTTCTTTAATAAGGGAAGTATCTCCCATAATGGTTCATACTTTTCATAGGCTGTAACAATTTCTATAACTTCATCTTCTGTAGCAGTATTTTGTAAAAGCTTACTATATATTTCTTTTATTCTTTCATCATTTTTACCGTTACTTTCAACTAATACACCATGCCAGTCAAATAATATTCCTTTTATCAACTGCATTCCTCCTTATGCACTCTCTATAATACACAAATATATTTATATTCTATACCATAAAGAAAATAAATACCAATATATACAAGTATCAGTTTCCTTCTTTGAATGATTATATCGAATATTTATATTTTTACATAGGAAAATCAATGATTTATTGCAAGATACCTTAGAATATAAAAACTAAATGATAAGAGAGAACCTTCTTTGGAAAATTCTCTCTTATCATTTAGTTTTATAATAAGTTAAATTAAGAATATTTAACAGAACATCATCCCTATTTGTTACAATGTTTAAGATTCTATATATATATTACTTATATATATATATATAATCTACTCTATATCCTCTATTATACAGTAAGTTTAATAGAAGGAATAGTCCATGTAATACAACAACTTAAAGTGTATTGAGGAGAGGTTACGGTTACAAACCCATCCCCACCAGTCATTTGAGAAGATGCCATTTCTTCATAATTTTTTTGTTCAAATATTGCTCCAATTTTATAATTAGCCATATTAACAACTCCTTTATTTTTAATTATTTCCCCTATTTATTACAATGTTTTAATTATATATATGTATTTAATACTTATATATTAGGTACTCCCTATTCTCTATTGTATAGTAAGTTTAGGAGTAGTAATGGTAGGAATATGAGGAATAGTTAATGTAGGACAGTAGCTTACTGTTATCTGATTTGTAGTAAAAATGAAACCATCGCCAGCTACTTGACAAGATGCCATTTCCTCATAATTTTTTTGTTCAAATGTTTGTCCAATTTTATAATTAGTCATATTAACAACTCCTTTATTTTTGATTATTTTTTCTGTTAAATACTCTTAATAAGTAACAAATAAGCATATCTTATGATAAACTTCAATCTAATTATGTAAATTTAACCTATATAAGAGATAATCTTTAAATGTGAAATAGTTGAACATATCATTTTCTCTCCAATATTCATGTTCATATCCACTTTGTTCAATTAAACTCATTCTTAAACTTTTATATAATGTATGTTGAAAAGAACTTACATTAATACAGTCTGGTTCTTTTAAAAATTCTAAAACAACCTCATTGATAGAATTGAATGTTCCTTCTATTTTTTCAATAGGAGTCATATCATCAATAGTAATTTCCCCTAGTACAATTCCCCCCAGAGCAGACATAATTTTTTTTAAATAACTAATTACATACTCAGCACCACTATTACCTGTAGAAGTACATACTATGACAGGCTTTCCAATTAAGTGAAATGTATGAGTCCAATATCCTAATCTATCTATTAGATTCTTCATAAACCCTGATACATGGTGTACATACACAGGAGATGACATTATAATTAAGTCTGCCTCTAATAAGTCTTTTTTTATATTTTTCATATCATCTATAGAATCTAATGGACAAATACCAGTTTCAAAACACGAACAACAACCTCGACAATATCTAATATCTAGTGAATCTGCTGTGATTATTTTAATATCATCATTCTTATATTTTTCATTGCTAACATATTTTTTAATTACTTGATATTCCCTTGAATTTTCACCATTCATACTTGCTATAATTCCAAATATTTTCATATTACCTCCATTAGAAATTAATTAATCAAGTGTTAAAACACTTGGAATCTTATCTGGGAAAAGTGTTCTTAGCATAGAATAACCAATTCCTGATAACCCTGAAAACAATCCATAATTTCTAAATTGAATTAGTTCATCTATTAGAAAAACACCGTTTCTTTTATAAAAATCAAGCATTTGATTTCTTTTCATCAGTATCATTTCCTTTATCAATGGGTCATCTTTAATTAATGATAAAGACGCTAAAAAATCTAATTCGCCAGCTAATCCATTACTTAAGCTCATCTCATCAAAGCTATAATCCTTTATTGCATCAATAGTTAGATTAATATAATTATCTAATCTGGAATCTTCGGTATATTTCTTGCACCCAAGTGCGCCAATACCTAATCCAACAATTCCATTACTCCATGATAAAATGTCTTTTGAAGTATCTAATAATTTGGGGGCTTTCAGGTTGTGTATTTGTTCCTCACATAGAGCTAGTATTTTTTCGATTTCAACATTATAATCTTTTTTTAGCAGCAATTGTCCTACTAATAAAGCATATAATATTCCAATTAAGCCATGTCCAAATCCTACACTACATGTATTAACAATTTGGTTATCTAGATTATTACAAATTGACTCAATAACTCCATCTGCTACTTTTAAAACTAGATCACTTTTATACTTGGTTTTGTTAATATTATCTATTACTTTTATCAGGCTAGAAACTCCGTCCAACCAATGAATTTTGTCCATTTTCATATTATCTTTATTGATAAAAATAATAGTATCTTGTATCATTTTAAAATTATTATCTTTGTCACATTTTAATAACGTATATAAACTGCCTGCTCCGCCTTTAAATACTGTATTTTCAACAGGTTCCTTGTAATATCTTACATCTCGTATTAAACCCTTTGTGAAGTTTTCTATATCTTCATTCTTTTGTATACTATTCAAATAATAGAAGTATAATAAGATACCCGATCTTCCCGAATATAAACCATTATTTAAGTATGTAAACTTTGAAATCTCCTCAGTGTCGTCTATATATTCCCATGAAATACTTTTTTCAGTTATTACAGCACCCTGCATTATTTTTTCTGCAATAGAATTACATACTTCAATTACTTCTTCATCCTGATATATTCTTAAATTACTTTTGCTTATTTCTTTAGCAAGTTCCTTTTTTCTTTCGTTTACTAAGATACTATAATCACCTAGTAGTATGCATAATTTCATTTGTTCTTTTTCGGCTATTTCTTTTGTTAAATTAGAAATTGTATTAATTACCTTTGATAGTACATCTTCTTTAAAATAATCGCTTATATAAGCTCCATTACTAGTTTTTAAATATGTTTTTGAAGTACTTGTATAAAATATCGGTATTTCTAAATGCAACATATCCATAATTTCATATTTAACTAGCCGCTTATCACTATATAAATATGCCCAATTATTTTCTAACAATTTTTCAATTCTTGCCATATCATTTAAGTAATGAGGGTGATCCATATAATCAACTAAATTATTATATATAGCTGTAGCCTTCATAACCTGACGTACTTGTAAATCATTGAATGTTTCTTTTATAAAAACCTTTAATTCGTCAATATTTTTCAATATCCAATCTAAGGTGTCATTAAATCCATTATAGATATATCCCTTGAAATTTTTGTACTCTTGAAATTCTCCATTTAAAGTGGACCTATTATTATTTTGATTTAAGATATAACTGTTCTCATACTCAAAACCCATATCATCGGTGTGGACATTTTTGGCAATCAATATTTTTCTAGTTATCGGTTTAGTATTACCACCTGATAAAGCACTAATATCAATTCCATCACCCTCATGCCCCATAGGAAAACTCATCGGAAGCAAACCAGTTCCACTTAAATTTAACACTTGCGTATCTATCACTTTAACATTTGCATCATCTATATTATGTGTGAAATTAACTTGTGTAAAAAATGTTTCGAAATCAATTATACACGGGTACTGATTATGTGCTATAAGATTTTCGAAATGCATATCTGAACCACTTAACAGGCTAATTAATGCAGTTAACATACCAAATCTATAGTAGTAATCTTTAACTTCTACTATAGTTTTGCAAGATTGCATCTCAATAAATTGTTCAATAGTAAAAGTTTTTGCATAAAAAACTATATTAATAAATAAATCCTTAAGTCCACTATTTTTGTTAGCAAACTCTATAAATTTATTAAATGCTTTTTCTATATACGAATTTCTCGGTTTATAAATATACTTTTTCTCATTATCAAACTGAATTTCAGCAACTGATTTTCCCTGCTGATGTGTATCTCCTAGAGACACCTTAATATCTCTTATATTATTCGTACCTATATTGAATAATTCATTAATCCCTACAAAATTCACATCTAAATCTAAAATCATATCTTTTACTGATGTTAATAAATCCAACATTTTCTGTGTAACAAAACGACCTAAAACTGGATACTTATCATAAAATAATTGTATTTGAGTAGGTGACTTATAACATAACTCTAAAAAGTTTAAATATCTATCTCTGCCATCTTTTCCTTCCAAGATATTTTCTTCTTTATAATCAGTGATCTCTACTATAAGACATTTCCAAGTTAATTTGTCCAATTGAGAAACAATGGAATCAATTAACTTTTCAATCAAATCAGCTTCAATTTTAATATTCTTAAGATCATTCTTCACATTATATAACTCTTTTTTTACAAACAGTTTGAAAGGTAATACTAATTGCTCACAAAAGACAGGCTCATTTTGATAGATAGTTTCAAATTGTTTCATTAAATCTTTATATAATTTAAACCAATCTAGCTTTTCTAAATATTCTATAAGAATATTTTCTTCATCATCCGTAAAGGATTTTAACGCAAATGCTAATTCCTCCTTTTTAATATCCATATGTTCGAGTTCTTCTATAAACACTTGAGGAGATACGAGACTCCTAATATTAAGCCACTTTTCATCCAATATTATAGTATCTTCAATTGTTGTTAATTGATTTTCTTTAAATGCATTTAATCTTTCTTCAATAGTAAGTGTCTGAGTAAAGCTTTTCATATTTATATTTAATTGTTTTACATTATTCATTTTTCATTTTACCTTCCACTTTTAGACATATATTAACTTCATTCTATCTATATACAACTAGTTATATGGTTTATAATTCAAATATATCCATCTTAAGTTATCTGTATTCTATTATATTCTACATTTTCATATATTTTCCTCCCTACATAATGTAATCATAACATTCAATAGAAAACTATCTTACTTTTTAACGAACATTACAACTTAAAATTTTGTAACAATAAAATGCTCATCTGTATAAATATTTTAAATTATGCATTTTTACTAAAAAATTCATGTATAATAGAATCTATATACCAATGATTAACCAAATTATACAATTAAATAATTTCTCAACTATATATTTCATTATTGAAACATATATAAAAAGTTTTTGAATACACTGAAGATAAATAATAAACTATTTATTAGACTTAGAAAGGAGGGTAAATTACAATGGTATCTTTTTGCACTGCTGCTTTTCCTTGGGTTGCTTTTTCAATTGGCCTTGCTGTTTTCCTTACTTATACGAATTCAAAAACAAAACTAAAGAAAATGGAAAATAAAAATTTCTAATTGCTGTAGGAGTTATAAATAATAAAAAGATGGCAATCCCATTCCTATTAGATACAAGATTTGCCATCTTTAGATATAATAATATGATATTGTTCACAGAGCAAAGATTTTCCCTGATCTTTGCTCTATTTAATTTCCCTTTTCCATATATTACCAACCAGCTGTTGTACTTTTTATTCTGTCAAAAAGGGATTGACCATTTCCAGCACCAGTACAATCAATCATTACAAAAGTTGCTGGATTTCCATTTCCTGTGTAACCATTTTTCACATTGTTATTAGCTTTACAGCCCTTTAACTTATGAGCTACAGATGCAGTGTCATCTCCAAGTTTAAATCCATTTCCATCTCCGCCAGTCTTTGAACCATCTGTAAATTTTCCATTATTGGAAGCTTCACAATTTTCAAAAGTAACTACGCCGATAGCTCCTGTATCTGCTTTAGTATACAAATCCCATCCATCGTCACAATTATAAACTGCTGTACAGTCTACAAACTTATTGCCTACGCCACAAGTTAATTTTGCTGCAAATCCATCTGCATTTTCACGAGTTGAATCTACATTTTCTGTTGAGAAGCAATCAATGATTAAGTTATTGCTAGGCCATTGGCTCATTGAAGTATAAGCTGTATTATATCTTGATAATTGAAGTCCTGAATCGTGGTTTTCTCTAAATGTACAACTTTCAATTTTATTGTTATGTCCTGAAAGTAACATTCCGTTATCCCCAGCACCTTTGATCGTAACTCCTTTAAAGTGCCAGTAGTTAGCGTCTAAAACTATTCCTCTGTTAGAAGCATTTTCAGCCATAACTGAAAAATCAATAATTGGTTCTCCATCCCCATAAGCATATACTTTTTTCATTGCGCTAGAAGTACCATTATTTCCTTCCTTAACAAAAATTGTGCTTGAATATTTATATGATCCAGCCTTTAAAAAGATTGTATTTCCAGGTTGTATAGTATTAATTGCTTGTTGTAAAGTCATAGAACCATTAGGTGAAAGAATAATATCACCTGTTGCTGGTGTTGTTGGTTCAGTTGTTGGTGGTGTTGTTGGTGTCGTTGGTGTCGTTGGTGTTGTTGGTGTCGTTGGTGTTGTTGAACCATCAGTTGTAAGTTCTATGTAGAAAAGATTTGTAACGTCAGTCTTAGAAACAGTATGCGCACCTGCTGCAAGAGATAAACTAACAAGCTTACTTGTCATTGAATAATCTTTTCCATCAACTTTTATTCTTTTACCATCAACATCATTAAACACTAATTTTAATGTAGATGTCCCTGTAGTAGTAAATTTAATGCTAGTTGAGCTTTCAATTTTTAGACACTTCGTAAGAGTCAATCCATTGTAGGTAACAGTTCCTTTATCAGTGGAAAGGTTTCCAACGATTGTAAAAATAGAACTACTTGTCCCGCTAGTTGTGAAATTATGAGTAGCAATAGTTGCAGCTTCTACTGATACCATTAATGGTCCTACGCTTAACCCAGATAATAGTAATGCAAAGCAAAGTATGACAGATTGAATACGTTTTAAAATTTTCATAAAAATTAACCTCCATTTATTTTTTTATAAAATATATGTTTCGAAAATTACATAAAACACATTCTCCTCCTTTTATTACTTATTAAAACATATATTTACGGTATAATTATATAAGACTTCCCATTAAATGTCTATAAATATTTTTTTATTTCTATCGAATTAAATTTAAATTTTTTTTTAATTTTTTTATTTTTTGTGTATTTACAATAAAAGTCTATACCCTTTTCTATCTGTTATACAATCTCTTTAGTTTCTTTGTATTGGTAATCCTATTTAGATACATAAAAAAAACAGCAGAATAAATTCTCTACTGTTTTTTAATTATGCTTATCATTCCTTTTACCACTTATATAACTTATAATTAACAGAGTTATTAATGCTACATAAAATAAAATTTCAAAATAATTTTTTAACTTGCTATTTGTATGCACTATCTCTGGATAAAAAATAGGGATTATTTTTGAAATAATTAAGCCACTCAACAAAGCTAACCCTATAGGAAATTCTAATTTAATTCTTTTCTTCATTTTAATCTTAAACCACTTTCCTTTTAACTTTATGACTAAAGGACCATCCCAAATACACCATATAACCCCAATACACTAAGTTTCTGTAAGTATATTGCTAAAACTACAACCATTATACTACATAAAAGAGCAAACATAAAAAATATGTTTACTTTTCCTTGGCAACCAGAATAGTTATGCCAAAAGAACATAATGTAAATATAAAACTTAATTCAAACCAATACTTATAAAAAATGCATAAACCAATGAAAAATAACAAAAGCCCTTGAAACCAAGGACTTTTTATCAATGTATATATGTTTCATTATTGAAGCTACATCAAAAGTCTATATGATTATTGAAATATCAATAATCTATGTGTAGAATCTTTATTGAAACATATATATATAGAGAACTAAAGCTTAGTAATTATTATGATGTCTTCCTATTGGTACTATGAAAGGCGAATTGGATACCGGATCTTGTATAACCATACACTCTAATCCAAACACCGTACTTATTAATTCAGATGTTATAACCTCCGATGGTGTACCCTGATCAATTAGTTTACCTTGACGAAGAGCAAATATATAATCTGCATATCTAGCAGATAAATTTATATCATGAAGTACCATTACAATAGTAGTCCCTCTTTTGCGATTTAAATCTGTTAATAAATCAAGAATTTCCACTTGATAAGCAATGTCAAGATAAGTGGTTGGTTCATCTAAAAGAAGTATATCTGTTTGCTGAGCAAGTGCCATAGCAATCCATACTCTCTGACGCTGCCCCCCAGATAACTCATCTACACTACGATTAGCAAGTTCTGTTATTCCCATTATTTCAAGAGCTTCTTCTACAGCTTCAAAATCACTTTTGTCCATACTTTTCAAAAAGGATTGATATGGATATCTACCTCTTGAAACTAAATCCCAAACAGTTATACCCTCTGGAACTACTGGGGATTGAGGAAGTAAACCTAAAACTTGTGCTAATTGTTTAGAGGGCATTGACGTAATTTTTTTACCATCAATTACAACCTTTCCTGAAACAGGCTTAATAAGTCTAGCAAGGGTTTTGAGTAAAGTTGATTTGCCACATGCATTAGCTCCGATGATAACACTAATTTTATTACTTGGAATAGTTATATCAATTCCATCAATTATAATCTTTTTATTATATCCAGTTACTATTTCTTTTGCTTCAAATAATTGTTGTTTTTCAGCCATTATGCTTGCCCCTTTCTGTTTATAACTATTAATAGAAATAACATATATGGAGCTCCTAAAATTCCCGTAACTACACCTACAGGAAATCTTGTACTAAATAAAAACTGACCAATCATATCTGCTCCAAGTACTAATAATGCTCCAACTAAACCTGTTGACAAAACATTTGGAGCACCTTGTCCAACAAGTCTAGCTGCTATTGGTCCTGATAAAAATGCAACGAAGGCTATAGGCCCTGTAATGGAAGTTGCGAAAGCAATTAAAAATACCGCACTTAGAATTAGCGTGATCCGTATTAGATTTATTTTAAGGCCAAGCGTAGTTGCAAACTCATCTCCTAATTCTAATATCTGAAGCTGCTTTGTTAAACATAGAATAGTAGTTCCAAATATAGCAACGACAATAAATAAAGTTGGCACATCTTCAATACTCATTCCATTTAAGCTACCACTTAACCATCTAAGGGCATTTGAAACATCATGTTGCGCACCTTTAGCTAATAAATATGAAATAAGTGCATTTATCATTGCCTGCATTCCGATTCCTATAAGTATTAATCTACCACCTGAAAATCCTGATCCTTTAGATAAGATATATATAAGTACCGCTACCAGAATTCCAGAAATTACTGCCGCTATAGAAACACTGCTTCCACTGATACGAAACACCAATATGCAGAAAACTGCTGCAACACTAGAGCCTGAACTTATACCAATAATATCTGGGCTAGCTAAAGGATTCCTTAACATAGTTTGAAAAGTATTTCCTGCTATACCAAAGGCTAACCCCGCTAAAAGTCCACAAAGCATTCTTGGTAAACGTAGTGTCGCTATAGTAAAAGTAGCACCTTGTATTTCTTCTCCACTAAGAACTCTTATAACTGTATTTAAATCATAATTATTTTTACCATAAACAATCATCATTCCACAAATACATACTGTTAGAACAAGAAGAATAATATTAATGCTAATCAAACGAATTTTTCTTTTGATATAACCTTGTTTAATCATAGTGTGAGTACTTTGTATCATATAGCTCTCACCTTCGCTTTCCTAGCAATGATAATAAGAATTGGAGCTCCTAAAAATGCTGTGATAATTCCCACTTGAACTTCACCGGGACTTCCAATTACTCGTCCTAAAACATCTGAAATTATTAAAAGCATCGCTCCTCCAATAGCTGATAAAGGAACTATCCCTTTCAAATTCGAACCAAAAATAAGACGTATACTATGTGGTATCATTAGGCCTATAAATCCAATTGGTCCAGCAATTGCGGTAGTGGCGCCGGATAATATAACGCCTGCAGTTGCACATATAACTCTTATAATACCTATATTTACACCTAAACCAGTTGCAACATCGTCACCTAAGGCTAAAACATTTAACGCTGGTGTTACTGCTATACTTATTATTAACCCAATTATTATAAATGGTAATATTAAACTAATGCTCTCCCAAGTAGCACCACTTACACTGCCAACCTGCCAAAATCTAAATGCATCCATAACCTCACTTCTTGGAAGTATAACTGCGCTTACTAACGATGATAAAACAGCACTAGTAGCAGCCCCTGCTAAAGCAAGCTTTATCGGAGTCATTCCACCATTACCAATAGAAGCTACAACATAAACAAATACTGATGTTATACCAGCTCCAGCTAGTGCAAGCCAAATATATTGATTTGGTGAATTTATATTAAAAAATGCTATTCCAATTACAACAAATAAAGATGCACCTGTGTTAACTCCTAGGATACTTGGATCTGCTATTGGATTTCTAGTTATTGATTGCATAAGGGCTCCTGATATTCCAAGAGAAGCCCCTGCCATAATACTAAAAATAGTTCTTGGTATACGCTCACGAACCACTAATGCAGCAAAAGACGTATCATCAGTATGTAATAAAGCATTTATAGCTTGGCCAAATCCTATATTTTTTGATCCCCAAGCTAATGATGCAAGTACGCAGATGCCTAGGATAGCAAAAGTCGCTAAATATATACCTATTATTTTTGTAAGCTTCATTTTACTTTATCTGCTGCCTCTCCAATTATCTTTAAATATTCATCTATTGTTGCTGGAATAGATAAAGCACTTGGAGTACAAGATGCTGCTAATGCTGATCCATCTTCTATAACTGCAACAGCACCATTTTTTATTGCTGGAACTGTTCCTAATAAAGTATCTGCTTGAAGTTGTTTTAATAACTCACCTTTTCCATAAGTGACCATTACATCTATATCTGTTAATTTATCAATATTTTCTGAACTAATTTCAAGAGCAAAACTACTTGAAGTCTCTGCAAGCTTCTTAACACTTTCAGGAACTTCTAATCCTAAATCAGTTAAATATGCTGCACGAGGATCTGTTGGAAGATATACATAAAACTTACCTAAGTCAGCTGGGTTAAAGTAACAAAAGGCAACTTTTTTTCCTTTGATACTAGAATATTCACTAGTTTTTTCTGTTATTAATTTTTCTAAATCTGAAACTAATTTATTTCCTTCATCCTTTTTACCTATTGCATTTGCGTTTATTGTTATTTGATCTCTCCAATATGTTTGCCAAGCGAACTTAGGATATGCTACAACAGGAGCAATTTTACTTAATAAATCATATTCCTCTTGTGTAATTCCTGAGTATGCAGCTAATATAACATCTGGATTAGAATTACTTATAGCCTCATAATCTAAACCATCTACATCATCAAAAGTAACAGGCTTTTCTACGCCTAATTCCTTATATTTTGCTGCTGTCCAAGGTAATAGTCCATTCTCATCTGACTTACCATAGTTGGCCTTAGATACACCTGCTGGTATAATTCCTAAGGCTAAAGGTACATCTTGATTTCCCCAAGAAATCGTAGCGACATTTTTTGGTTGCTCTTCTATTACAGTTTCTCCATATGCATGTTTAACTGTAATTGGATAAGCGACAGAAGCACTTTCTTCTACCTTTGCTTTATCTTGATTTTTTTCTGCTGCGTTTGAGCATCCTGATATTAGCAAAACAGAAGCAAGGATCAGGGAACTTATTTTCTTTAGTTTCATAATGGGCCTCCTAATTGTTATATATATTTTGTTATGTCAATTTCTAATTGATAATGATAATGATAATACTTATCATTTATGTTCTATATTATTTTATATTCGTCATTAAAATTTGTCAACCCTATATTAAAAAGCATCATCTTAAAACTTGTGACAATAATTATCGGTAATAGCCATTTGATCAAATATCAGTTAATTAATAAAACACATTTTGGAGTGCTTCTTTAACAAAGGAAGTACTTCCCATAATAGTTCATACTTTTTATACACTTTAATAGTTCATACTTTTTATACACTTTAACAATTTCTATAATTTCATCTTTCGTAACAGTATTTTGTAAAAGCTTAACTGCAAAATTACAGCAGTACGAATCGTACTGCTGTCTTTAGCTATAATCATATATTATTTTGTGGACCTGTATTAAATTACTCAATAATAAATACACTCATATATTATATTTATATCCTAAAATTTAGTATATATAGTCGTTAATTTTTATTCATTGAAAAAATAAATACGCATTTACTATCTATTATCAACTGTCCTTTGAGATTTGCTGAATGTCTCAGCCAACTGTTGTGCTGGTTCACTGTAAGGTGATACCCATCCACGGTTTACTGCTAAATCTGTTAATGCTGAATGTCCACCTATTATTTGGTTTAAGCTTGAAGAATACATTGCTCTTAGTTCAGGTGTCGCACTTGTCATAGTTGCATTTAGATATGCGTCTGCTGCAGTTTTCGCTGAGCCAATCATGTTTCCGGCTATTATTTCATCATTAAGATCCGTAGTATTTTTCGCAATGCTATTCATTATTGTTCCCATATTATTTTAGCCCTCCAGTAATTTGATTTTCATTTATAAATTGCTGTACTCCTTGTATTCTTCCTTCTGATGCTAAAATACTAGTTTCTGCTTGCCTTCTTAATTCTTCGTCACCTATTAGACTCTTCATAACCTTTGCCACCGCTAAACTATCCTTTTCCATGCTTAATAACCCTGTTAGGGATAATAATTCACCCTCTGAAAGCTTCCTCATTATAGTACCTCCAAATGTATAAATTTTTGTCTCACTTTATTATCTGCATCTATAAAGTAATTAACCGTGTTATTACTTGGCTAGAAAGGATATAATATTTTTTAAAGAACAAATTTGAAAGTTTCATATGCTATAATTAAACTAGAGACTAACTGTTTTTTTATAAGAACTAAACCACTATAAACTTAAAAGAAAGGAAGGAAAAAACTTGAGAGTTTATATTGCTATAGCTTTTGAAGATACCGTTGAGGATTATTTTGATAAAATAACCTCATCTATAAAAGAACATTGTACAGAGGGCAGTTTTACAAGAAAAAATAACTTCCATCTAACAGTCCGATTCATAGGTGAAGTTGATGATTCTCAAATTGATAGACTAAAAGAGGTTCTAGATAAATCAGTTTTAAAGATAACTCCTTTTGAATTGTTAGTAAATAACTTAGGTGTTTTTAAAAGAAAAAATACAAATATTTTATGGATCGGAGCAGAGGAAAGTCCTATTCTTTCTGAACTTCATAAGGAACTTTCCATACTATTACAAGAATATAAAATCGCATTTTATGATAAACGTTTTATGCCCCATATAACTTTAGGAAGAAGAGTAGTCTTTCAGGAAAATTCTAAGGACTTGAATGACTTAATCCAATTTGAAAGAATTAAAATTCCAGTGGAGGCAATAACCTTAATGGCAAGCAAAGAAGAAAATGGAAAACTGAATGGTGTGCCACTTTATAAAGTTAATCTAAAATAGTTACTCTAACAATACTATGATTGCATCTGATAATTATAATTGAAAACCATCAAAAAAGCCCACACAATTGTGAGCTTTTTTACTGGATACAAACTTTATTTCACAGTAGGATGTGCGGACAAAAATTTATATTCCATATGTGAAATTTCAAAAATCATTAGGCCTTTTTATCCTACTTGCTGTAGAGCATATAATTCCTTATATACATGACTTTCTGACATTAACACTTCATGGGTACCTTGAGCAACAACTGTACCTTTGTCTAAAACGTATATTATGTCTGCATTTTGAATAGTTGATATTCTATGAGCTATGATAATCGTCGTCTTACCTTTTCTTAATTTATCAATATTCTTTTGAACACAAAATTCAGTTTCAGTATCTAATGCGGAGGTTGCTTCATCTAAAATAAGTACATCTGTATTTTTTAAAATAGCTCTGGTTAACGCAAGTCGTTGTTTCTGTCCACCTGATAAACTAATTCCACGCTCACCAACTTGAGTTTCATATCCCTTTGGGAATCTTGCAATGAAATCATGACACAACATTTCTTTACACGCATTTTCAATATGTAACTTATCATATTCTTTATCAAAAACCAGATTTTCTTTAATTGTCGAAGGTATAAAATAAGGCTGTTGAAAAACCATTGAAATTTTATCTGTATATTGCTTTCCATAGCAATTGATTGGAACGCAATTAATAGAAACTTCTCCTTTATCAGGTGAATATGCTCTAATTAGTAATTGTGCTACGGTCGACTTTCCACTACCACTTTTACCAACAATGGCAATTTTCTTGCCGATAGGAAAATCCATAGATAGCTTATTAAGCACTAGAGCCGAGTCAGGTGAATAGCTAAAGGTTACATCCTTGAATTGTATTGACTCGACTTCTTCATTAAAATCAACGGAACCAAAGTTAACACTCTCTGCTCCCATTACAGATTCAATACATTGAACAGAAGCCTCTAGCCTTTTACCTGTTAAACCTTGTTCGAATAATTGTCCAAGTTCTGTTACTAATTGATCAACAAAAGTAAAACCTACAACAAATTCACCTAAGGAAATACTATTTGAAATTACTCCCATACCACCAAACAAAATTGCGACAAGTTTAGTTCCGTATAGGAAAGGATCGCTTATAAATAATATTTTGTTTTTAAACAAGCCTTGCTTTATAACAGCCTTAAAATAATCTGAAAACTTTTTATCATAATGCTTAAATTGCCAATCCTGACGATTAAATGCTATGACTTCTCTAATTGATGAAATACTTTCTTCAACAACAATAGAAATATTAGATTTTTCCTCTCTAACCTGCTGTGCAAATTCTTTTGTCTTCCCTCCAAATTTATGAAGTAAACCATAATAGATAATCGCCACTGTTACTACAATAATCATCATTACAAAATTAATATTTGCTATTGAAAATGCTAAAAATAGAACAGTAAGAATATTTTTTACTGATTCTGAAAGTATTTGATTAACAGATAAATCACTGGTATCAGCTATATTGTTTCTGATATTGTTTAATAAACCACCTACATGTTCTTTATTAAAAATTGCGGTAGGCATATCATAAATTTTAAATAAAAATTCCTTTGTTAAAGACATTTGAAGTTGGTAGCCAATATGAAAAAAAGCCACCTTTCTAACAGTAAACCACAACTTAGGTCCAAAGAAGAAAATTGCATACAGCGCCAATATTTTAGGAAACTCTTGATACTGTTTTTCACTAAAGACTTTATCAATTAAGTCACGTTGTAATAGTGTCGCAATAATCGGTGTGAGACATTCTAAAAAGATAGCGAAATATCCCAAGAAAAACCAACGTTTCTTGTCTATATATTTAAATATGAATATTAAACTAGCCTTCATTTTCAGCACCTCTCATTACTATTCCATAGAACAGGCCTTTTTTATCCATTAATTCTTCATAAGTACCTTGTTCAGCGATTTTACCTGCTTCAAGGACTATAATTGAATCATATTCTCTAATTGTAGAAAGTCTATGTGCTACAGTTACAACTGTTCGCCCAGCTGATAACTCCTCTAGAGACTGCTTAACAGCTGCTTCGGTAACATTATCTAAGGCTGATGTGGCTTCATCTAATAGAATAAGCTGTGGATTCTTAAGCATCATTCTAGCTATTGAAATACGCTGTTTTTGACCACCAGATAAACGAACACCACGTTCCCCAAGAATCGTATCATATCCTTCTTCAGTATCCATAATAAATTGATGTGCAGTAGCATTCTTTGCTGCTTTTACAATTTCATCCTCCGTGGCACTAAGATTTCCAAACTTAATATTATTTTTAATAGACATATTGAATAAGTATGTATCCTGAAACACATAGCCAAAATTTTGCCTTAGGTTCTTTAGTTTTAATTTTTTTATATCATATCCACCAATCAAAATTTTACCTTCTGTAACATCGTAGAATCGTCCTATCAATTTTAATATTGTTGACTTTCCACTACCACTTTCACCAACAATAGCAGTTTTCTTGCCAACTGGAATTTTGAAAGATATGCCATTTATGATTGGCTGATTATCTTTATATGAGAAGGAGACATTTTTGAATTCAATATCAAATTTATCTATTTGCACTTCTAAATTACTATCATCTTCTATAACATCTGGTTCCAAATTTAAAAATTCATATAAGTATTTAGCATAATTTAGTGCATTATACTGAGCAGGAATAATATAAAAAAACACTGAAAAACCTCGAGAAACAAGGCCCATAAGAAAACTATATCCAACAAACTGTCCTAATAATAACTGACCACTTTGTATTAGATCTAAACCATAAATATAAAACAGAATAATAGAAATCGTTAGTGTAAGTCCAACAGTTGTATAACGAAAATGTCTCCAAAAAATTGACCACATTCTTGCAATCCTAAACTTATTAAAATCCTCTACGGTTCTTTTTATAAACCAATCTTTGCTTCCCATTGCTTTTAATTCAGTTGTAGCTTCAATAACATCATATAAAGACTCTTGTGATACTTGTGCTGCTTTAGTTTCAATATCTAGATAATGCTTTATTTTTTTATTTGCTGTTCTATTAAGAAATACATATATAATGTTTCCAACCATGGAAACAAAAAAGAAAATAGGTTTACTAGAAATCAAAATAATCGATGGCACTGTAAACTGTGCTAAGCAGTAAATGAATTGCGGAAATAAGAACGTATATGTTTGTTGCGTCTGACCTACAGCATTCTCAAATATAGCTAAGATTTTCCCCGTAGGTACTTTTTCATAATAAGAAAAGCCTAATTTTTGTAATTTCTCCATTAAGTCAGTTTGTTGATTCTTAATAATTTTATTAGATATGATTTGTTCTAATAAATTAAAGATTGCTTTTGCAATTAAAATCACTGCAACTATGCCACATAAAATGAAAATTTGATTTATAAGCAATGGCATCCTTTTTAATGGAACAATACTATCAATTAAATAGCCCATGCGACGAGGTATCATTAGTTCTCCCCAAATCATAGTTCCACCACATAGTACATATATGAAGGTTGGTAATATAAATGGTCTAAAATAACTTAATGTCCAAAAGTATAGCTCAAGGAGTTCTTTCTTTTCCAGTTGTTTTTCCACTTTTATTCCTCCTTATAGAGTAGTAATGATCGATACTTTATTATACACCCTATGTCGATTTATTTTACATTTTTTAATGTTTTTGTTGTATTTTACATTCAGACTTTTTTATAGATGATAAACCAAAGACACCTATAAAAGTGGATTTTGGTTAAGCCACTTGTAAATGTCAATATCGAAAAGGTTCTTTCTAACGTTAGTTAAATTTGCGGATTTTATCAAAGCAAATAGCTTTATTTACAATTCTCTAGGCTAACTCATTCACCATTTTTTCCACATGGAGCATGTCAGTTTCAAAATTAGGATCTAAATATTTTGGAATTGTCCTAGGATCAAGGCCTGTTTTCTTTGAAGTTATAGCTTTATTTAAATTACATACTTCATTAACCAGTTTCATTTCTATTTTCCATCACAATCTTCTTTATTCTTTTAATCTGTAACGAATAAAAAAGGTACATATTTTCTTTATAAATTTGTTCTAAGCCATAAAGTTAATACCTCATAGACATATATTCTCTAATCGTTATTGTACTATGCAAAGCGTCATCTCACATTATTTGAAGCTAATTCATAAATTAAATATATAGAACTAAAAAAGTGTGATAATTTCGAAAATTTAAGGAGGAAAAATTATGTTTTACATTGTACAACCTGATGATTACTTAAACCTGATTGCATGGAAACTTGATGTGAGCGTCAATCAATTACTTCAATTCAATCCAATGGTAGATAATTCGCCACTATATGTAGGGCAAAGACTCTTTATCCCATTACCTTCTTTTAGAGCAATTGTCACTTATACAGTGATAACTGGTGATACTCTAGACTCTATTGCAAAGAAATTTAATGCTACAAAGCAATTAATAATGGAGCTGAACTATATAACTACTGAGGTTTCTCCAGGACAAATAATAAAAATTCCTACTAAGTTGTAGCCTTTAATAACATTTGCTAAGCATAAACCATAAAACAAAGCTTTACTCTAAGCATTTCTACTTATAGTAAAGCCACTATAATCATATAAATTACTTTTTCAAGGAGAAAATTTATTATGCAAACAGGAACTTTAAAAATTCATGTCTTTCACAGTAATACTTATATACCTTTAGAAAAAGCTAAAATTACTGTAATTCAAGATAAGGAAACAAGCAATAAACAAAACATCCAAGACTTATCAACTGATTCATCAGGAATTACAAGTCAAATAGAACTTGAGGCTCCACCACTGGAGAATTCTATAAATCCCTCAGATAAGCTACCTTACAGCCTTTGCGATATAATTGCTGAAGTGCCTGGTTATAAAAAATTAACTATTAAAGGTTGTCAAATATATCCTGGTGTTGAATCTATTCAATATTGTCACCTGAATCCTATAGGTAGTAGAGAAAATAATATTGAAGATATTATTACCATAACTGAGAATACACTTCTTGGAAATTATCCAGCGAAAATACCTGAATCTCAATTCCCAAGACCAAATCAACCACCTTCTTTTTATATTAGTCGAGAAAAATGGCTAAATCCTGACACTATAATGGTTCATTATGGGCATCCAAAGGATACAAATGCTGCTAATCATAAAGAAGACTTTAAGTACTATTTGAAAAGCGTCTTGGCAACAGAAATAAATCCTAATTGGCCAAAAGAAGCTATAAAAGCTAATGCAACTGCTGTTATGTCCTTTGCTTTAAATAGAATATTTACCGAATGGTATACAGCAAAGAATAAAAAATTCCATATTACAAGTTCAACAGCCGTTGATCAAGCCTGTATCCATGGAAGAAACACCTTCGCTTCAATAGATGAAGTTGTAGATGATTTGTTTACTAATTATATAGAAAAACCCAACTACGAATTCCCTCTTTTAGCACAATATACTGATGGAGTCAATGTTAAAACCCCTTCTGGCTGGCTATCACAATGGGGTAGTAAACACTTGGCAGATAGAGGCAAAACAGCTGAGGAAATATTAAAATTTTATTACAGCTCTGATATAAGAATACGAAAACTAAAAAAAATGGGGAACCTTACCCCATCATATCCAGGATTTCCATTACAAATAGGTTCAACAGGTGAACCTGTTAAAATTATTCAAACGTCATTAAATAAAATCGCCACTCACTATCCATTAATTCCCAAATCAAATGTTGATGGTAATTTAGGTAGCGTCACTAAAAAAGCTATAGAAACTTTTCAAGGTATTTTCAATTTACCTAAAACAGGTACTGCAAATTATGCAACCTGGCATAAAATTTCAGATATTTATGTAGGAATAAGCAGCAGAGAAGATTATACTGATAAGTTCAGATTAACAGAAGAAACTTCCACACCTTCTGTATTCATACGATATAGTCCTAATATTCTAACATTAACTTATCTTGACGAGAAATACTAATTAAATTTTAAATTCCTTACCTATATGTTGTTTACTCTAGAATTAAGTTTTTGTGCTCAATTGATAATAGGAAATGCTTGCTTCTAGAGTAAACAGAACAAATATAAGAAACTGGTAAAAAATTATGATACAAATTTTAATGTTCTTGATATTTCTTGTATATTATACTTATCAGCCCATAATATAAAGTAATTATACGTATTTCCGTTAATGTTTATTTCTTTTGGATATTTTACTATTAATTCCGCTTGATTATTAAATTCTTGTGATTGGTCATTAGAAGGCATTATCAATCTTGCTTCTTGACCTTGGATGCTTAATTTAGTTATTTTAAAACTATTTCCATAAGGTCTTAATTTATGACTTGCTTCACTTTGTGCTATTTCATCTATTTCTATGCCTTTTCCAGCATAAGCTGAAATCTGAAAAAAACCATCTTTTCCTTCATATTTTTCAATGTAGTTAGGGTTTACTTTCCACTCACCATTATATTCTAATGAAATATTATAAATTTTATTTTCATAAAGTTCTTTATTCTTCTGCCCCTGTAAATTTGGTGCACCTTTTAATGTAGTTGCTAAAAAACAAAATATAATAACAAATATACTAGCTGATAAGATTATTTTTTTTATAATATTCATAAGTTTATCTCCTCTTAAGGCTAAAAAATTATTTTTTCTTTACCCATGTAAAGCCATCAACTTTAGTAATAATCGCTACATCAGTGGCTCCACCAACTGATTCTACGTCAGTTGTAAACCTACGTCTTGTAGACGTTAAATTAACAAGTGCCTCCGCTAAAAATATCATCTCTTCTCTACCAAGAAATGCACCCATTTTTAAGAATGGTTTAGTATATTTATCAAACTGCTGTGTTTTGAATTTCTCTCTTATTTCCCTATTTTGTTTTTCCCCTAGTCTCTTTATTATCTCTCTTTCCTCACTAGTAAATTCGTGAGTTATATTTTTATTAGATTCACGTTGTATCGCTTCTTGTATTGCTTCATAAAGATTATTAAAAATACTATCTATGCTATCAAATATTACATTTTCAAGTTCTTCGTCTATCCCTTTTGTATAAGTATCCACTACATCTCTTTGAGCAAAAGGCATGAAGGTTGATTCAATATTACTTTCTTCAACCCCCACTTTTACAGATTTACCGTTAGATTTAAAAATTATATTTTCAGAAACTACGCCAGTAATTTTATATTCAATTAAAGATGGAAATATTTCTTTATTACCATAACCTGCAATGACTACACCTGTTGATGGACCTGTTGATCTACATAAAAAACCACTTTTACTAATCATATGTGCACACAATAATACTATGTTTTCCTGCGTTTTCTTGTCAATCCTAATATTATCTATTTCATTCATATATCTCTTTAAATAATCTCCATGTGATTCCAAAAATAATTGTATAAAATTGTCACTAAATCCATCTAAAGATCTCATACTTAAAAAATCTTTGATTTTCTCTTTTACATTATTACTTAAAGTTTCTTCCCGCTTATTTGTGGATTTAAATCTAGGCATATTTTCCATTAAGCAATAATCTAAAACTGATCTTACAAGTCTTTTCTCATAGCCTGAGTTATAAACTCTTTTGTCCTTTGCTAAAACCCTAAAAAAATCATCAGCGTACTCTTGCAATGTGTCAAAAGACTTATTTCCAAGGTATGACTTATATACTTTTATTATGGTTTCAAAAGGTATATCAGTAAAATCAGCACTACCATAAATCATAATTCCAACAGGGTGATGTTTAGATAGGGAAAAAAGTTTCTCAACGGTAATAAATTTTTCTCCTTCCTGTATGTTCACAGTAGCAACACTATCTGCTGCTAATGCAATTCCATTTTTATTAAGAATCGCTATTTGAGCAGTCATATTACAAAGTCCTCCATTATTGCTTTGATACTATTTGCAGTATGCGTATTAATATCGTTAAATTCTATATTTGTAAAATTCTTTTGTTTTTATCCATTGAAAACCATCACCTTTAGTAATAAAGGCAATATCAATTGGTCCTACCTCTGCTTTCTTCTTAGGAGTAAACTTCACGCTAATTGAAGTTAAATTTACAAGTGCCTCAGCTAAAGATATCATATCTTCCTTTCGAATGAAATCAACCATGTACAAAAGTGGACTTATAAACTCCATTTGTTGTAAGTCATTAATATGGTTCATTAATCCTTTCATCACCATTTTACTAATACTGTTTATTTCATCTTTCTCTTTTTCAATAAACTGCTGTAATACATGATTTTTATTATATTTATTTTGTATTTCTTTTAAAAACTCATTAAAACTTTTTTCAATTTCCATTAATATATTCTTTTCTAACTCAGGGTTTATTCCTTTTATATAAGTATTTATTAAATCTTTTTCTTCACCAAAGGGAATAATTTTTTTTGTATCCTCCTCGTCATCTCCTATACTATAACTTTCTTCTAACCTATATATTAATTTTCCATCAATTGTGCCTACAATTTTATATCGATATAATGATGGAAATATTTCCTTATCACCATATCCTGAAATCACTATGCTTCCAAGATTAATATTTTCAGACATGTAATTACTTTTAGTTGTAACATATGCACACATAAGTATTAGATTTTCTTGCGTTTTTAAATCAATATCAAAATCAATTCTACTTTTTAAATATTCCTCCAAATCCTTTCTATGCTTTTCTAAAAATAATTTAAAAAAGTTATCGTCAAATGGATTTATAAAGCTTTCTTTTGAATAAAATTTAATTTCCTTCTCTACTTTATCTGCTATAGCTTCCCTATTGTTTTCTTCTAAATTATCTTTACCCGTAACTTTGTCTACACAATAATTCATAACAATATTTATAAGACTCACTTCTGCACTGTAACTATAAAATCGGTTATCATTTGGTAAAAAATCAATAAAACTCTTAGCATATTCTTCTAGGGTATCAAAGGATTTGTCTCCGATATATGACCAATAAACTTCTATTATTGTTTCCCACGGTATGACATCCATATATCTAACGCTACCATCAAGGACAACTCCAACAGGGTGATGTTTTGATAAAGGAAAAATTTTATTTATTGAAACAAATTTCATAGCTCCGATTCCTATCACAGGGTCAAAAGTATCTGATGCCAATACGACTCCACTTCTATTAAGAATTCCTATGCCAACAGTCATTACTACAAACCTCATATCTTAAATAATTTATTATAGTACATAATTATGATTTGTATATATAAAATATGTAACTCTATTAAGAGCATAATGGAATGAGCATTCTTAGAATTTAACCATTAAATAGTTCTTTATAAACAACATCTATCCATAGCTACCCGAAGCCTAACAGATGTATCATCATAATAAATTTTCTACCTTTGGTTTTCCTTCAAAAAATATTAGAAGCCCTTGAAATCAAGAGCTTTCCATATGTATGAAAATTATAGTTGCTTTTTGTTAGAGGTGAGGCACACTCTTTAAACTCCACAAATTATCACTTGCTAATAAAGATGCGATATAAACTTACAAAACAAGTACGCTTCTTTCCATTTTCCAATTATGACAGACCACAATTTTTAAATATCATATCTTATTCCTATTAGGGATTTTTCAAAGAGAATTTAGCTATGCCCACTGTACTTCATTGGATGGCTAAATTGTAAATAAGTTAATACTCATTAAATAGAATCCTAACGGATTCGGATACTTTAGAAATTAATTTACGCAAAATCCTATTTTTCACCCTATAAAATTAACATACTTTCCCTCCAAAATGAATATTTCCAGTGATTTTGTAAGTGTCAATGTATGTCATAAAAACTCTATCTATATATAGTAACATTAGTAGTCAAAAAGTGGTAAGGAACCAAAATCCTTAACCACTCTTTTTTATGGCTTTTATTGCACTATAAATCAGTTAATTGATACTTATATTTCACGTACTATTTACTTAAAAAATCAAGAGCAAATTGTACATGCAAAGCCGTACCATATTTCATGTAGTCTTCATCAATCTTGAATTTCTCATGGTGTGGGAAGTATATAGCTTTTTTTTCCTCATTTCTATATCCAACAAATGCGTACACCCCTTTAGCATGCTCAAAATAGTATGGCATATCCTCTGATCCCATATATTTAGGTAAATTTTTATTTTTGCCTTCTCCAAAGATTTTTATTGCAGATTTATCTGCTAGTTCTGCTAATTCTGCATCATTGCAAAGACTAAGGGCACTTTCTTCTATTCTTACATCAACCTTAATCTCATAAGCATCTCCAATAGCTTTTGCATGTCTCTTTATTGCATCATGAGCTATTTTTCTAACTTGTGGACTAAAGTATCTCATTGAAATATCAATTTCTGTATATTTTGCAACTATATTTGCCTTTGTACCTCCAATAAACTTTCCTACAGACATCACTATTGGATCTTGAGAATTAATATTTTTAGTAACTATTCCTTGAATATCTGTAACAAAGATACATGCAGGATGGATAGTATCCTTTGCTAGATGTGGAACTGATCCATGTCCTGATACTCCTTCAAACTTAACATAAATAGTATCACAACCTGCCATTCTATACCCTGGTTCAATATTTACATATCCTGTCTCTAACTCTGCCATTCCATGCATACCAAGACAAGCATCTACTCCATCCATTCCGCCTGCTTCTATGATTTTTTTTGCACCTGAGAATGTTTCTTCACCTTCTTGAAAGAAGAATCTAACCTCACCAGGTATCTCATCCTTCATTTCAGATAGAATTTTTGCAGCCCCAAGAAGCATTGAAGTGTGAGCATCATGACCACAAGCGTGCATTACTCCAGTAGTTTTGGATTTGAATTCAACATCTGTTTCCTCTTTTATCGGAAGAGCATCTATGTCTCCTCTTAAAGCTACAGTTTTACCACTTTTTCCACCTTTTAATGTTGCAATCAAAGAAGTATTTCCTGCTTTTTTATATGGTATTCCAAGCTTATCTAATTCCCTCATAATCTTTTCCTGAGTTTTAAACTCATTACAACTAAGTTCAGGATTTTCGTGTAAATCTCTTCTAAAATCAATAATATACTCTTCAATTAATTTAACTTTATCTAATATATTTGACATAATAAAAACTTCCTTTCTACTCCATTTTTATAAATATTTACACCTAATTTATAGTTCTAAAAATCAAGTAATACTAAAAGTTTAAAATAATGATTTTTTAGCTTCAGATTCTGGTTAAATGTCATCTATACATTTAGCTTTTACCTGAAGCTAATCTTTCTTCTAAGCTATTATCTCAACTCTAATTATATCTCTATTTAAGCATCGTATATTTTATTCTCTTCATTTTTGTTGTTTTTTAGGTACAAGTGATAATACAGCCATTAGTGATATAGTTCCTGCAATTACACTAACTCCCAGTCCCCAGCCAGCTGATAAATTTTGAGCTGTTTTGTCACTCATAATAATAGCTGTTGATACTGCTCCAGAAATGGCTACACCAAAGCTACCTCCTAAAGAACTTGCCATCTTATAAATACCTGATGCAGATCCTGCTTTTTCTGCTGGAGCATTTCCAACTGCAGTATTTGTAGATGGAGTAGCATAAAATCCAAACCCTGTTCCCATAATAGCAAGGCCAACTACAACAGCTGTAAAGTAAGCAACATTTGGTAAAAAAGTTAACGTCATTAAGAAAATCCCTGAAGCAGCCATTAATGTACCTATAGCCATCGGCAAACGTGCTCCTGTTCTAAGCATAACTTTTTCTCCTACACGAATTGTTGAAACTATAGCAACTAAATAGCTAATTGTTAACAGTCCACTTTGGAATGAACTTAATCCACGCGTGGTTTGAACATAAGGCATTAAGATAAATAAGCAACCAGCACACATATTAAGCAAGAAATTTGAAATTACAGCTGCATTATATCCTTTGCTGCTAAATAGTGATAAATCAACTAATGGTGCTTTATTTCTACGTTCTATAATTAGGAATATACTAAATAAAATCACAAAAGCAACTATTAATGAAAGAATAATCGGACTTGTCCACCCAAGTTGTCTTCCACGAGTAACCACTAGATTTAACGAAAGTAATGATAAAACCAAAGTAATAATTCCAAAATAATCAATTCTTCGTTTTTCTCCAATAGTAACTTTACTTTCTGGAGTACCATTTATTAAAAACATACCAAGTAACGCTACAGGAACAGTAAGCCAAAATAACCAGCGCCAACCTAAAGCTGATACTACTGCACCCCCAAAGAAGTTAGCAACACCACTGCCACCCCAAGAAGCTAAAGACCAAAAACTTAGAGCACGAGGACGAGCTTCATCTTTATAATAAGCATTTATAAGTGCTAAAGTTGAAGGCATTATGAATGCACCTGATAAACCTTGGATAACACGTCCTAAAATAAGAAATATAGATCCTTGTGCTGTTGCACATAGTATAGAGCCAATTATACTTAATACAAATCCAATTTGAGTCATCTTGACTCTTCCTATTCTATCAGCTATACTTCCTGCTGTTACAATACTAACCCCACAAATTAATGCAGTAATACTGACTGCAGTACTAACAATAGAACTTGAAATTCCTAAATCATTAGTAAGTGGTGGTACCCCTGCTGTTATAGCACTTGCAAATAACCAATAAGTTGCAACTCCAAGAATCATTCCAAATAACAAACGATCGTTACCTTTATAATTTGTCATATGTCTTCCTCCTAACGTTTTTTAATTTGTTACTTACTAAAACGAGAAAACCTTTACATTGACATTGCGTAAAGTTGTTGAATGATTAATACTAGTCATGACTTTAAGAATTTGTTCACCACTAAAATGTATAATTGATTTTGAGTTTGTGAACAATTACATATTACAACTATTAATAAAAAGTTAAAATAGTATTTATTCCAACGTATCTCCTTACTCCTTCAGTGCTATCTACAATTACGTTAAGAGTATTTTTTTTATTCTAAACGTAAGAAGAAGTTAAAAGTACTAATTTCCTTTTAACTTCTTCTTAGCAGAAAAAATATATAAATCTTGTGTGAACATTCCCTCATTTATGAATGTATTCAGAGTCATATTAAAATTTTTATCAACTATAGATTTTAGTATATATAGACCTAATCCCCTATTTTCACCTTTAGTAGAATAACCCTTGTTATAAATCTTATCCACATTTAACTCTTCTCTTTTAAAAGTATTTGCTACTGTAATATTTAAATCACTATTGATCGCTTCCACATAAACTTCTAACTTTTTATCATCACATCTTAATGTTTCCTCTAATGCATTTTCTAATATTATTCCCATTACCCTAGAAAACTCCACTTCAGAAATATGGCATTCTTTTATTTCTCCTATAGCCACTAAACTTACTTTTACATCTTCCTTAATGCTTAACATTATATAATATGAAAGAATAGATTTTAGAGGGATATAATTTATATCTTTTAAATTTAGGAAAGCATCATAACTTTTATCTCCCACTACTTCCATACTTAATTTATCTAATAAATCATTCTCTTTTAAACTATCTATTCCCATACCTATAACTATGTTTTTATAATCATGTTTAAATTCTCTATACTTTTCCACTAACTCTTCTATAGTCTCTATGTATAAAGTTAATTCCTTAATTTTCTTTTCTTTTTCATTTAGTTCCAATTCGTCTTTTATATTTTTAATGTCTAGTTTATTATTTATAATATAAAACATTAAGATAAAGAAGTTTATAGAAACAAATGAGATTAATTTAATTCCGTAGTTTATATTTAAATCATTAATTATTTTTATTAATACATTGATAAGAATAATTATATATATACCATTAAAATTTCGCCTATCAACATTATCCTCTGGAAAAGTCAAAGGAATATATCTCCTGAATAATCCGAAAGCTAATAAAATGACCAAATAAATTAATATAAAACTATAATCAATAGGATGTATCAAAATATTAAAATTAAATATATCTGTTATAGTTATGTTATACCCTAGAATAAGTACTATACCTGAACTCATGTAATAGGACATGAGAGTAATCAACTCCACAAAAAAGGAGAGTTGCAGGTTTCTTCTAAAATTCTTCCCTATACAGAAATAAGCTATAATATAATTGCAAAACCATACAAATATAAAAGACAAAAGGTTGTCTGCCAAAAACAGCATCCCCCTGGGTTTAATAAGCATTACAACAATAATTGCAAAAACACCCTTCAGTTTAATATTTATCTTTTTATCAGAAAAAGTATAAATAAGATAAGTTTGAGCTAATGTTGTTGCTATTGTATAATACATGCTTTTATCTCCTTTTCTCTTCTCTTAGAAACAATCTCTTTCATACCCCCAGTAAGAACTACATATAAATCGTCATTAATATATTCAATCTTTTTAATATGCTCTTTGTTGACAATTATACTTCTATGAATTTGTACAAATTGATTTGAAAGCTTTTCTTGAACTTCTTTTAAAGTTAAATTTACGCTTATTTCATTTTTTATTGTATATACAATAACTTTCTTTTTGCTCTTATCAGTTTCTATACAAATAATATCTGAAGGCTTTATTATAAATACATTCCCACCAACTTTAAATATTAAAGATTCATTTTCAATCTTATCTTTATAAATTTTAATATATACATTAAGTGCCTCTTTAATGGAGCTTTCCATATCAAAACCTTTGTCTATAAAATCTAATATCTTCAGCTTATACTTAAATACGCTTTGCATTTGATGAACATAAGAAGTAACATATATTATTTCTCCTTTATATTCATCAATATTTCTTATTTCTCTTCCTAGGGATAACCCATTTTTGTCCTGTTTTAAATCTATATCTAAGATATAAAGACAATCTTCATACGAATTTAAAGATTTAATATATTTTATTGCTTCTTCATAGATGTTAAATGCTTTAATGTTACATTCCAAACCACTTTCTTCAAATACAAGTTTTACTACTTTAGAAATTTGTTTTATATATTCTTTATTATCTTCACATATAATTATGTTCAAACTGATCACCACTTTTTTTATAATGTATGCCTAATTAAAGCAACTATTTATAATATGTCCTTAAATCAATTAGTTTAATTTGTCCTCAATATATGAACGCCCTTCTTCTTTTGTAACACATCTTTACATCCTTAAGTATTATGCTAACAAAGATACAATATCTTTTATTATTATGGAGGGATGATTATGACTCTCTTTGATCAGTCATTTGCGGATCTGCAGGCTATCAAAAGCAAGCGGAATCCTAATAATTATAATATAGTATTTTGGGGTGACAGCTGGGTTCAACGCAATATAGGAAGCGATGTACGATTTGTAAGCAATAATATTTTTGAAGTAGCTATGCAAAGAGCAATGGATTTTAATCCCTTACTTTTTGCCTATGGTGGTGATGGTGCCTTCACTGGTACCGAAGATAACCTTAATTTCTTAGTTGAAAAAATCAAAAGTTTAAATAAAGATAAAAATGGTGACAGCGTGCCCTTTTTCATGGTTCCAGGTAATCATGATTCCGCAAGATTAGGTACTACACTCTCCCTAGATAACTACAAAAAGATTATTGGTCCAGAAGATATTCATTGGTCTATTGATTTGCCCGAATTCAGACTCAGGTTAGTTGGGCTTAATTCTTTATATCATTATATTTATAAGGAATATGGTCTGACAGAAAATGAACTTGAATTCTTGGACAACAGTTTACCAGATATTAGATGCTCTAGGAATGTTTTTGTCACTATGCATGTTCCACCAAGAGAACCAGAGCTTGATTGGGTTGGAGATGATGCCTTCCCAAATGGAAGAGGAAGAAAAGACTTTTATAAAATAGTAAAGAATAAAGTCTCTAAAGTTCTTATAGGTCACATTCATGATTTCCAAATGGCTAAAGCACATGGAGTTAGATTCATTCTATCCGGTGGCGGCGGAGCAACTCTTAATGTAGGTGCTCGATTCCACATCGTTGTAATAAATATTCGAATCTATGGCAAATATAATATAATTACACCAAAATTTGTTCCTGTAGGCTGGAATAGAGCAACTGAACCTGTATCCCCATAGGTGATGAAATAAAAGATTTCGTCGCACCTAAAAAGCAACTCTATATAATTCATGAAGCAGTATATTAATTAAAGAATGTACCTTTAAATATAGGGTACATTTTTGATGCTACCCTTGCCCTTCAAAAAATACAACCGCCTGTAAGCAGCTATTTAAGCCACCTACAGGCAGTCGTGGATTATAATTAAAAAAACATCAAAAAAGTAAAAAGCCCACATAATTGTGAGCTTCATTGTCTAATCACTTAAATGTTGATACAATTTAGCAGTATTGGATTTCTGATAAAAGGTTTATTACCGCTAAAAAGCATGTGATTACTGCTAAATTGTGCACCTCCACCTAGTACAAGTTGCTGATTTGCCATACCTTTCCTTTAACTAAGGCTATAATTCTTAAACTATTTTTCATTTAATAATTTCAAAAAATAAGCTTTTAGCATACTCTTCATTACCTTCAAATTCTTCAGCTCCAACCATCTCATCAATAATTATATGGGCGAGCTTGCTTAAATCACTAGCATTTCCGTCAAAGTAGATTTCACCTTCATCTAGACTAATATATTTTAACTGAACAAGGTTCAATAATTCATTCCTAATGTTATCTTCTGTCGACTCTAGTTCCATTAACAGATCTGACATACTAATTGATGAATAATCAGTATCGAATATGTTGTTTATCATAGCCTCTATTATTTCCCATTGCCAAGAATTCATTGTCTTTTTAACTTTTCTGCACTTCTTTACTTCCTTTTCATAATTTTCATTGAGATAATTTTCATTAACAATGTATTCATCCTCATCGTTATTTTCTTCTTCATTTTGCTGTTCCTCTAACTTAATCCCAAAATAATTAATAAATTCATCAATCCAATGTTCATTGATATACTCTGCCAAACGTTCTTGGTCCCAATAAGTAATTCTAGTATTTTCACCCTTAACCTTTGCTTTATTAATTAGTTTCCTTGCATTTTCATTAATTTCTCCAGTGGTTGCAACAATTAAACGGCTAATATAATTAACTTCACCTGAATTAACTGAGCAAATTTCCTTTTGAAAAGCTTCTTCAGCTTGATTTTTTATTTCTTTTATTGAATTATTAGTTCCCCTAGCGCTATAAGTTATATCACCCTTTTTAAATTGTATTCCAACATATTGTTTAAATCTTTCTGGCTTCGAAAGTTCATAATATTCTATATCTATTCCTTGTTCATCAGACCCCCCTGTAAATTTAACTCCTTTTAAATCCATCTTTTTTAAGATAGGAACAAATATATCTTTAGCCATTTTGTGTTCATTTAATGTATTTAAATACGCCATTACTGTTTTATCATCTATATAAATAATCTACACTCCCTTTACATTATCTTCTTGCTGATTTCTATTTTAAAATTTTCTTTACCTTCTGGATCAAGCGTACATGTTGCCTAATAGAATTTAAATGTGCATCTGTTCTATTTATGATTATTGTTTGAGCGTCATTATATATCGCTTGTCCTTAATAATAGCAATTACTAACATTTTTTCACTTGATTGATATTTTTTATTAACGTATATTGATATATGTTTAACTGAACCCATATAACTTTATTATAAAAAGTTTTTTAGCTTTTCAAATATTTTTGATTCTTTAGCATTATCCAAAATATAATCTCTTCCTACTTTATTTATGATAATATCCTTATACTCTTTTAAATAGTACCATAAATCATTATGACTTTTATCATAATGATTATATCCACCTAATTCTCGATACTGAGAATTAGCATTAAATTCATTTAATAATTCAACGACATCTTTATCTGAAAAATTAGGAATGACTGCTGGTATTAAGTTATTAAGTATAGTCTCACTACAATCATAGTTGTATGATCTTTTAATTATCGTACTGAACATAAACGTGTTGTATATTTCCGGGTTTACTTCATTTATTTTCATTTTCTCAAATAGCATAAGAAATGTGTTTATGTCAAATCTAGTATAATCGTGCCAATATCGATATGTATCTTTTTGAGATACCTTTTTTAATAAATTTCTAGATTCTTTCAAATGAGCCTCAAATCCTTCATTACAGTAATAAGCTAAAAGAAAATAATTAATGTTTTCCTTACATTTTATTTTAAACTCAATTTTAAATGACTCTTCTAAGAGATTATATAACTCAGGATAATCAAAAAAGATATATAGTGCTCTAGAAAATTTTTTATATTTAGGTGTATAACTAAAGTCATCATTAATTATACCATTCATTTGAATACTCTCTGAATATATTTTAGAATCTTTTGAGAATCTTTCTATACAAAACTCTTTGTTTAGAGCAATGAATTTATGCAAAACATTATATAGTAATAAACCAGACTCTCTATCAAAGATTTTCATTGTATTATTCCATAATGTATCAAAAAAATTACTCTTATCACGAATATTATTTAAATACCTCTTTTCAAAGTACGAAATAATATCCTCATCTATATCTTTATTGAATTCAACTTTCTTGCTATACTTTTTAATATCTGAAATAAAATCATTGTTATCTTCAAAAAAAGTTATTGTTTGTGTTTTACTATTTTTCTCTATATCGTAATAATTATTTCTTAATGTAGTCACTTTTCCCCAAGAATTTGAATCAAATCTATGTTCACACACCTGTACAACTGTCTTCTGATGTTCATCAATTTCATAAGTCTTAAAATTGTAGCTATATGTATTTTTATCATAAACTGCACCAGTTCCACAGATAAATGGGGTATCCCATCTATCAGGCTTTTTGGTTAATTCATGAGTATGTCCAAATAACACCATATCAGAAAGTTTACACGCTAAATCATAAGTGTTTTTGGTATCATAGTATGTAGACCTTTCATTACTATTCCAAAATTCTTTCGGATGATGGAATATCGTTATAGTCATTAGGTTCGGATTAAGACTGTTTTGAGATTTAATTACTTGTAAAAAATTAGCTCCTACCCACATTTGATCTTCAACTTCATCTGATTTTGCTAACCATGAAGTATTAACACCTATAATATTTAAATTACTAGTTTTATGAACACCAATTAGATAATTTTCATTATTATCAATTAAATAAGTTTCCACCCCTAATCTCCTACAAAAATTAGAATAATTTATAAAACCTTCTTTTAAATTTTGCAAACGTTCAACTTTAAGTAGTTTATTAGCACGTAATTGTTCTTGCGGAAATTCCTTATCATCCAAATAATTCCTATCAACATCATGGTTACCTGGACAAATGTACAGATTACAAACCTTAAGATTTACACATTCCAGTAATTTTTTAATCCAAATTCTAGCTTCATCATAATCACTTTCTTTCGCAGAATATCCTATGTCACCTGTAATGAAGACATAATCAAAAGGTTTGTCATTAGCAATTTCTCTCAAATAGTTAAAAAAGTCATTTAAAAAGTTGTCTCGTAATGATTTCTGTGTAGTATCTTTATCAAATCCAAAATGCAAATCAGAAATATGCAGTAAGTTTAGCACGATAATTTTCCTCTTCTCTCTATATAACTTTATTTACAGATATAGAAAAACCTCAATACTTCTATATCTAACTTGAAAATCACTAAAGGAACTATCAGTAAATCCATAACCTCATTAAAGCGTAATTTCAAGTACATTATCTTCTATGCTTTTTATAAACGCTAGTTTCCCTTCTTCTAAATTGCGAGTGTCAAAAATTACTGAAGATTCAACTTCATTATATTCATTTTCTAAAGTTCCGATGCTTACATTAAATCTTATCTGGTCTTTCACCTTTTCTTATTAAACACTTTGTTTCAAAACGCAATTCTGAATCTTCTATTACAATTTTTCTAGCATCATCTAATTTCATTCCCATATGTGAGTATAGAATCATAAGTATTAGTGCTTTAAGTACGTTTATGGTTTTACACATTTGAATAAAATTTAAAACATTATCTTTATTAAGCTTGTAATGTGAATAATAATTACGAGTCGCGACAATTTTTCTATAGAATTTTGATTTTATTTCTTGTTCATTATCTTCAATTTCTGATGCATTATCCCTATGTTCAAGCTTTATTATGTCTATAGCGTTATTAGCGATTATATTAAAATACTCATCATCTAACAATTTTAACCTTTCAGCAAGCCCAACTTTCCCCAAAAATCCACCTGCAATCCAAGTCGCAACTGCTTTTGCATGCTTTGTATTAAAACTCCATTCTGCTTTTTCAAAAATAGGTGTAAATAACCTCTTTCCGTCATCAGTAAATATCATATTCTTAATATCTTTTTCAATTGTACTTGCGACCTGTTCTTCTTCCGTAATACGCAAATGATACCCTTCCAATATTTTAACATACTGAACTAATATATCTTCAGCATAAATGTCTTTTCTTCTATTCCCCATAAAATACATTGTACGAATTAATTCAAATTTATGGTCATTGTAAAAATCATACCAGCATTCAAAATAACTATTTATATTATTATTAATCTTACTGAGTTTTGTCCGCGGCTTGTCCATAGTTCCTAATGTTCTCATATTGTAAGAAAAATCCCCATTTATATATAAGCAACTTTTTAATTCTTCTTCACTTATATCTAATCTTATATCTATAGCATCGGTTACATGTCCAATCATTAGTCCAAAAAATTGCATGATACCTCGTATATCATTATGTACTTGCGAAACTTCAGTAGGTTCTTTATATGCTATACGAATTCTTGGACGATTTTCTATTACAAATGTTGTTCTGTCATCAATATTTGGATCGAATAAAGAATGTTTTACTTCAAAATATATTTCTATACATGGATTTTCTTTCTTTAATATAATATTGGGGAGTTTTGTCTCTGCTGCTATCAACTCTTGACTTTCTGTAACTCCCCATTCAACTGTTTCTAAATCATTCCAATCAATAAGCTCTGGAATAAAAAATGAACACGTAGTAATGCCCTCTATACTAATTCCAGGTTTATATTTGTAATTCTGCTGTAGAACATACTGTGTTTTATAACTTGCAACGTTTTCCAATGTCCTATTTTTTCCATATTTACTTGAACCATTTGTAAATACTTTATAGGTTTTGTCATTGTCACCCCCGATAAATGCACATCGAGGACCTTCCCCATAAACTCGACTATAGAATTCAATCTGATTACCATCTATAATTAATTCAGCAACCTCTGCATCATTACTACCTTCTTTTCTCCATAAACCAATATGTCTCTCCATTAATAATTTCCTCCAAATTAGGTATTATCAATTCGAACTTCCTTACCCGAAAAAACACCTACAAAGCTGGCTTCTTTCTAATCCAACCTTATTGGTGTTTTACTAATACCTTAACTACTCAATTCTATTATTCCACAAACCCACTAATATCAAATAATTCTTCAGGTAAATTAGATTCCTTCATTTTCAATTTTAAAATTTCTATCGTCTTCGATTCTTCTCCTATATTATCCCTAGAATATTTAATCGCTCCAATAAAAATTAATTTTAACAATTCAAAATAGTGTAAATTATTGATTTCATCATCTTTGAAATAGTTATATAGATTAATAGCTGGCGGAAGTAGCGTTGTGTTTAAACACCTTTCAATATTTATAATTTTATCGTCCCAATTATCCATTGCTTCAAACGCATAATAAGTCCATACTATTTCATAAACATCTTCATCTCTAATCTTTCCAACATACTTTATTACTTTTTTGCTCTCTAAACTCAATGAATTTACAAAAGCATGAGAGCAGAATAATCTAGGCCCCTTTCCACTCTTCTCCAACCTTGTCGCTTCTAGATAAGGTATTCCACAAACATTAAGCCCATTTCTTTTAGCTTCATTGTTTATAATTTGCATTTCATTACTAAATATAACGTCACCTATAGAGATACCTCCCCTAAAAAGAAGTGGAAATGCGCATACTTTTTCCCATTTAACTGTACATGTTTCTTTATTTAGATTTGGTTCGTCCTTTACATGTTTAATATCCTCAATCTCTATTCTAAAATCTTTATTTGATTCAATAAATGCTGATGATATTAAATTACATAATTGCTTTACAAAAATATCTGGATTATCTGAACCAATAATCAACGAATCACTTATACTTACCATATTATTAAAAGATGTAATCGAAGTATTTTCAACGAATTGCTGCATAACTGTAGAACAACTATCTTTTGGATAGCATTTTGCATCAATTATCTTTGTACTAATAATCCTGTTAAAATGATCAAGATTATAATATGCTGCTTTTAAGTCATACTCCATAAGCCAACTAAATCCTAATAAGTCTAAAAAAGCTATTACCATTGCATTCTCTCCTCTACAATATATGATAACCTCACTTAAAGTTGATGTTTACTATAATTCACAATCATTTTTTTCAGACATCATTCAATATTTTGTGAAATTTTTAATATGTTTTTCCCCATCTTGAGTATACTTTCTAACACTTTTTCTATATTCATTCGCACGCATTATCTTTCCTGATTTTTCCTTCATATTATCGAATAAAGCTAAAAACTCCTTACTGATCACTCCTATTTACCTTGAAATATGAATAGTTCAATATAATAATTATACATGTTTTTACACATTTTTTATATTATTTAAATTCATCAAATTCATCTATAATGCTACAAAAAATCTTATATTTTACTTATATGACCCTCAATTCCAAAACAAAAACGCCCACAAAGCCAGCTTGTCCCTAAGCCAACCTTGTGGGTGTTTTACTAATACCTTAAATATTCCATTCTATCTCCATACCATCCTTAAATACAAAAGTTATTTGTTCTTCAGTATTTACTATTATTTTCTCAATAGTACCTGCCCAAAGGTTCTCATCAAACTCTGTAATTAAACCTTCTCTTTGCTCAAGTTCTTTTATAAAAGCTGTAATACTTTCATGCTTAGCACTTCTCTCTAGTCTCTTTTCATCAATCTCTTCAAGACCTTTTTTAATATTCTCATATCTTTCTGCTAACGCTTTATAGCGTTCTTCATATTCATCTTGATTCAAGGCACTGTGAGCATTTTCTTCAACACATTTTTTAAGCATTTCAGAAACAACTTCTAGCTCACTTTGAAGCTTAAAACTTTCCTTATCTAGCTTTGTAGTGTCTGTTAAGGCTTGTAGTATTCCTTCATAGCCTGCTAAGATTTCTTCCTTATTTTCAATTACGCTATTAAATACTTCAACAAAAGCTTGTTTTATCTTATCCTCATAAAGGTGTGGTGTCCCGCACTTCTCATTATTTTTAAATTTAGAATTGCACTGCCAAATAATTCTTCTGTATTTACTGGTGGAATGCCATACCTTGCTACCGTAGAAATTTCCACATTTACCACAAACAATTTTTCCTGAAAAGCACCCACTACTTGTTTTATATCCTTTTGCATCCTTCCGCTTTTTAATCTCATGCTGGACTAAATCAAACACTTCAGGAGTAATTATTGCAGGATGGCTATTTTCTACATAATACTGTGGAATTTCTCCTTCATTAATTTTCTTTTTCTTTGTTAGAAAGTCAATGGTGAAACTCTTTTGAAGAATAGCATCCCCTTTATACTTTTCGTTTTTAAGAATACTGGATACCGTACTAGCTTGCCAAATTTCTTTTCCTCCTGGTGTTGGAATCTTGCTTAGAGTTAAATGCTTTGCTATTGCTGATGGAGTTTTTCCTTCAAGGAACAGTTTATAAATCGTTCTTATAATTGTAGCTTCTTTTTCTACAATCTTAGGTAAGCCATCTTCACCCTTTTCATAGCCTAAAAATTGTTTGTATGGAAGGCTTACTTTACCATCTGCAAATCTTTTTCTCTGTCCCCAAGTTACATTCTCACTGATTGACCTACTTTCTTCCTGTGCCAAGGAACTCATTATCGTAATTAGTAATTCTCCCTTACTATCCAAAGTATAGATATTTTCTTTCTCGAAATATACTTCAACACCTTTTTCTTTAAGTTGTCTTACTGTTGTAAGGGTATCTACGGTATTCCTCGCAAATCTGCTAACGGACTTTGTTATTATAAGATCAATCTTTCCGTTCAGTGCATCTGTAATCATTCTATTAAATCCATCACGTTTCTTTGTACTAGTTGCTGAAATGCCCTCGTCTGTATATACCTCAACAAAAGACCACTCAGTGTTTGATTTAATGTACCTTGCGTAATAATCCATTTGAGCCTCAAAACTTGAAAGCTGTTCATCATTATCTGTAGAAACCCTAGCATAAGCGGCTACCTTTTTCATGGTAACCACTCCTGAAGTTGTTGGTGTAAATCGTCCAACTATTGCTGGTATTACTGTTACTGCTCTTGCTATTGCCAAAGCTAATTCCTCCCCTCTATATTTTTAAGGCTTCTTTCTCTTGCCTTTTCCCTAGCCTCAATACTCCAACCTTCGCTACGTGATTTATAATTCCATTCCTTTTTTAATGTAGTTCCATCCATAAAAACAAAAACCAATGTATTCTGCTCTGGTACTTGTATTTCCTTTATCTTTTCTTGAAATATATCCTCATCAAATTCCTTTAATCCTAAAACTGCTGTTGTTACCGCTATTAAAATCTCCTCAGGTATTTGCTTTGAAGGACAACTATCCTTTCCGTATTTTAAATGAGTAGAACAATTCCATGAAATTCTTCCTCTTGTATTCTTATGCCTATAGTTTTTTCCACATATTCCACATATAATTTTGCTAGTGAAAGGATATTTTACTCTAGTATTATCACGTATATACTTTTCAACATTTTTACTCATAATCTCCTGTGCCATTTGAAAAGTTTCTATATTTATAATTGCTGGATGAGTTCCTTCGGCATAATACATTGGAAGATTTCCTTTGTTTATCACTAAAGTCTTTGTTAAATGATCCTTTACATATTTTTTCTGAAGCAAGGCATTACCTGCATACTTCTCATTTTTTATAATATTTACAACTCTCTCTGAATTCCAAATGCCACCTTTTATTTTAGGTACGTTCATCTCTCTTAATTTCTTAGCTATAAGAGTACATCCTATTCCATCTATATAATCATTAAAAATCATACGGACAATTTCTGCCTCTGATTCATTAATTTCAATTTTTCCTTTTTTAATATGATATCCATACATAAACCTTAAATTTATAAGCTCACCAGCTTCAAAGCCTTTTCTTATTCGCCATTTGCAATTTTCACTAACTGACCGACTTTCCTCTTGAGCAAAAGAAACGAGGATAGTAAGCATCAGCTCTCCATCCCCGCTAAGACTGTGAATATTTTCTTTTTCAAAATACACATCAATATTTAAGCTTTTTAGTTCTCTTACTGTTTCAAGCATTGTAACAGTATTCCTTGCCAATCTAGATATGGATTTTGTAATTACCATATCAATCTTACCATTTCTACATTCATTTAAGAGTCTTTGAAACTCTGGTCTAATCTCCTTTGTTCCAGTAAGTGCTTCATCTGCAAAAACTCCTGCATATTCCCATCCAACATGCTTTTGTATTAAATCACTATAATAGCTGACCTGTGCTGAAAGTGAATGAAGCATTGCATCCTTACCACTTGATACCCTTGCATAAGCAGCTACACGTTTTTTTCTAGGCATCTTTTGTGTTAAAGGCTCTATTTTTCTTATGTTTCTTGTCATGATATCACTCCCTTCAGCTACCAATGTTAACTCTAATGTTGATACAAATCAAGTTAATAAGAGCTATAATCCACCGACAATAGGCTTATATTTCTTTATCAGCATAGTGTCGATTTTACTATAGTCTTTTTCATTTATTAATTTTCTAGAAAGCATAACCTTAGCAATAGCGATAGAAACTCTATAATTTTTTTCACATTCAAATTGCTCCTTAGTCATTTCAACCCTCCAATTTCCCAAACCGATAATTTATATAACAGCTATGACCACAAAATTTACGATCCTTATTACCATAGCTTTCAAATTCCTTTCCACAGGCTAAACACTTTAATTTATAAAAAGCCTTTTTATTATATAGGGCTTCATTATCTCTCCACCATGACCTACGACAAATATCTGAACAGAACTTCTTACGATGACCTTTCGTTCCTTGTTCTAATGGCTTGCTACAATTCTTACACACTGTATAGAGTTCTTCTTCCTTATCTGGTTTGACAACTTTATTGATGCCTAAATTATTACGTCTACAGTAAGATTTTATTGTGTTTTCAGATATGCCAAGGATTAATGCAATTTTAGAATAGCTATTTCCATCTTGCCGCATCTTTTTTATTTCTTCCTTTTGATTACTTGTCATTGCTCTCCCTCCATAAAAGAAAAAAAGAGCCACTCTATAACTCATCTGTACATAAATAAAAGTTGTTTACTTTCTATTTATATATACGGAATATAGAACAGGCTCTTTTAAGAATACTTCTACTTATTAAATATCATTTTTCCACTATCTTCATTCTAAATCTATAGCTATTGTTGGATGTATGTCATCCTTATTTTCCATAAAAAAAGAGCTCTAAGGCCCTTTCAAATATCTAAAACTATTACTCTAAATTCTTAGCTTTCTTTGGTGATTTAATTGAAAACTTCCAATCTTTATAGCCTTGAGCTAGTAAAAGTAAATACATAAGATAAAAACAAAGAAAAAAGACCGCAATTATTGCAGTCAATGCTTCTATATCTATGCGTTTGTTGGGCTTCTAAAGGCGCTGTTTCCGCTTAAGTGCCTTAATAATTGGCTCCTCGACTCTTTATACCTATTGCCTATGAATCCGAGCCTTAGAAGCCAAGTTCTGAAGGTATATTTTTCATTATTGGTTTCAGTTGTTTTGGGTGAAGAATGTCTTAATGTTTTTGCATTATCATTTAAGGCTTGTGTTAATTGAAGGTATGCAAATAAATCCTGTGGCTCTGCTTTTTCTTTAAAGAACTTAAAACCTATAGCTTCCTCTTCAAAATCAAAGCTTATCCCTTCGCATTTATCCACGCCAATTTCTAATGCACTCCTTTTAAAATCTTCAATTTCTATTAACCTAACATTGTTAATCCCTTCAATGAAATCTTGTTCTACAATATTTCGCTCTATGCCAAGAGCTTTTTTAATAAGACTTTGCTTACTTGAAATAATATTTATAAGGTTCTTAAGTGAAATTCCTCTATGCCCATTCATTGATAGCTTTATCTCAATCTCTATACTTTCTGCACCTGCCTCAGCTATTTTGGAATAGAGTTCTATTACCTCTGAAGTTTCTTCAATTTCATAAGTTGGTGTAATAATTGCTCCATTCCTATCAACTATAAAGGTTTCCCCCTTTTGTGTTTGGATTTCAAAGTTAAAGCTTGGTGCTCCTAAATACCTTGGTTCTACTCCAAAGAAGTCGCCTATAACCTTTGAGGTTGCTTTTCTTTCAAGTCCCTTTACTTTCAATATTAACTTGTACTGATTTTCTTTCACTTTCAGTTCCTCCCTGTACTTTTGTTATACTATATATCACTCTAAAGTACAGAATAAGCAAGTCTTTTATAAGCTAAAAAAGCCCCAGTTTTAGGGCTTTCTTCTACTTCTCTATTGCTGTATACCTTGGGTATGTGTAACCCTCTGAATCAACTAAAATGCACTTCTTTGTTTTTGAATTTTTAACTCTTATGCACTTTAACTCTCCCTTTTCATTGCACCCGCCATCCTCTTCTGTTATCCAAGGCTGGTCTTTTCCAAAGTCCTTTGTGAATTCTTTAAATTCATCATCGGTTAATTCAATTTCTTTTGTAACTTCGTAAGCCGTCCCTTGAACTCCATCAGCTTTTGCTTCTTTTGTTAACTCCTTAAGTTCCTTTAAATTTAAAACCTTTCTTCCAAATAATGCTCTCATTTTAAGCCCTCCATGTGTTTTTTCGTTATACTATATATCACTCTAAAACACATATATAGCAAGACAATTAATTATAAATTTATAACTCCGTTCTTTTCACTATCCCCGCTTAAATATTAATACCATATCTATGTTCCACATAGCATTTTCTACTGCAATACTTTCTAGCTCTATTCCCATAGGCTTTAAAGTCTTTTCTACAATACAAACAAACGAAAGAGTACCAAGCACTTTCTCTTCTATCTTTCTTGTCTTGGTTTTCATACCACCATTTTCTTCTACAGCAATCAGAACAAAATCTAGCCTTTCGTCCTCGTCTTTCTAAAATATTAATAGGCTCTCCACAGCTTTCACAGCTTGTCTGTCTAATAGGTATTTCTTTTTTACTTTCCATCGGCACAGACTTTCCGTAACCTAGAAAACCTCCAAGACCATTTCTTTTGCATAAATCCCTTACAACATCTCTATTGATTTTTAAAATACCTGAAATACTCTTGTATCCATATCCCTTTTTACGAAATTCTAAAATTTCATCTTTTTGTTTCTCATTTAACATTTTTCACCGCCTACTTATCCTTGGAAAATCCTATCTTAGCCTTTGCTATTCCTATATTTATAACATTTCGCAAAATTTCCCCTCCCGCCCCTAGAAAAGTGCGTTTTTTAGCGTAAAGGGATGCCACCGACCTTTAGCTAAAAGGTTGTAGAGATTATACCCCCCTATGGGGGTATGTCAGAATGTCTTATTAATTAAGTTACATGATATTAGTAATAAAAACTTTAAACTTTATAACGCTCTTACTACTCTTAAAACCTTGACCTTAGTTTTAACTCTCCATTACCACAATCTATCTTTAAGTCTCTTAAGTTACTGGTAATGGTGAGTTTTAATTTTACTATTTTCTACTCTTCTCAAAATTCATCCAAGCTTTTTCAAAAGCCTTTATAGCTTCTACACAAGCATGTTTTTTGTAAAGGTAATCCTTAATCTCTACTTTATCAATTGATTCTCTCGGAAATTCTGGTGCTTTTTCCATATCTCTAGTGAAGTCACCCAAGTGAGAATTGTTATATTTATAACGTCTTAAACAAAACCCATAAAAACTATTTGGGATTCTCTCCTTCATTTTAAAATGCCAGTTTAACATTCTTTCATCTACCGCTGTGAATCCAGCTGCTAACATAGCACCTTTAAACTGTCCATTATATACATAGATACCTGTATCTCTATTTAAATCATGCTTTAATCCATAACTACTTCTTATGGTGTAATTGCTACTTGCTACTTCAAACTTTGATTTAATCCAATTATCTAAAACCACTTTATCTTTTTCATTAAGGTCTTTATAGCGCTCTGGCCTGTCAAAATAATCTCTATCCACAATCTTATCTCCTCTACTTATCAACAAAATCTAAACCAATTTATTTTTACAAAGTGCCCTAACCGAATAACCGTTTTTTTAACATACACACCTTCTATATAATTAGTAATGTGTAATGAGTATAAATTTCCTCTTAAAATCATACTCTCTATACGTACTATATGTTTACGGTTAAACGGTTATATGGTTAGGTTATTATATATTACTTAAATAGAATATAGTAATATCAATACTTAAAGATATCTTAACTTTATCGTTTTTCCTAACCGTAACCTAACCGACCTAACCAGTAAAAGTCTGTATTTTGGATTATTTTTTCATTGTACTAAAAATATCCCTATTGCTTTTTTCTATCCTAACCGTTTTTTACTGATTACATTTCTCCAATTTTCGGTTAGGTTCACGAGTTTTTGATTTGCTTTCACCTTAAAAACTCCATATCAACAGATTCATCATCGGGTATCCTTACAACATACACTCTACAGTTTTTACCACCGATACTCTTAGTAATTTGTAATCTTAAAACTCCATCCTTATCCACTTGACTTTCAATATATCCTCTTTCAGCAAAACCTCTAAAAACTTTCTTTGGTGAAAACCCTGCATCTTCTAAAGCTTTATGTGCAAAGGATGGAATTACATAGTAATTATCGTTTATATCTATTCTTCCATACCTTGGTGCTTTAGCATCAAACTGAAACTTTTCATTATTAGCTATTAGCCATCCTGTGAACATCTCCCAAGCTCTCTCAATGTTATCATTTTGAGTTAACTGCCTATTGTTTTCTATCATGGCTGTAGCTGTTAATAACGCATTGTCTCTTGCTACTTTTTCTTCTTCTTCAAATACATATATAGAAGATAAATAATCTCCAAGACAAACTACAGCTACCTCATCAAGATGTATACACTCTATATGTTTTTCTTTAAGACTTGTCCTTAATTCATCATATATAGCCTGTAAGAAGGTTTTATCCATCTTTAGTTCTTCACATAGCTTGTTTATAAATACTTTCCCAGCAAAACCGTAATGTGCTTCTGAGACCTCATGCATTAGACTTGCAAGTGCTATATCCTCAACTGGTTTTGCATAAAGTTCAAAGGTTCTTGTGTTAGCACCATCTTGCATATTAGTACCAAGCATAGCTTCTTCTCCCGTGGTAATTATTATATTTCTCCAAGTAAGAGTTTCTTGTATCCCTCCGTCCTTACTACCTCTAGTTCTTCCTTGTCCTTGGGAGAGCATATATATGATACTATCGGTGCTCATTTTCTTAGTATTTAAAACTTGTAATTCATCTATAGCAAAAGGTAAATTTCTAAGGGCTGCTGCCATTCTCTCAAGTCCTACTATAGTACTATTAAATGATCCAATAAGCTTATTGGGATTTCCAAAGGCAGACATAGAAAGCTTTATTGTGGCTGTTTTTCCACTTCTGCTATTATGCCATAGATGTATAAAAAACACTCTTTTATGAAGTGGTTCTAAAAGTACTGAAGCAAAACTTGATGCCATAATAAATCTTGCAGCAAGATTTTCTCTTGCTTTTCTTGCAACCTCTAGCCATTTATCAAAATCTCCATAAGTTTTTAGACCTGCCATTATGTTTGAAGCTTCTTTGCTATCATTTTCAAATTCTAAATATTCTCTCGTACTATAAGGAAAGAATTCACTCTCCTTTAACCACCCTAATCTTGCCACTGATTTTATAACTGGTATTGCCTTATCATTCTCTCTTTCAAAATCAGATAGATATGAAATTAACTCTCCTGCATTATTTGAAGACACTGGAAAGCTACTATCAGCAAGTCTTAATATGCTATTTCTATTGAATATAACTGACCTTGGAGCCAGTACCTTCTTCCAATATCCATCCCTATAGAAAGATAATTCTACCTTTTCCTGCTCAGTATCTAAGTTATGAAATCTCCTACTTATAACAACTGGAGTAAAGCTTACAGGAACTTCTTTGAAGATACCTTCTCCATTTTGTTCATACTTTGATATACCTTCATTAAAATCAACACTCCACCCAAAAGGAATCATATATCCATTAGTTCCTAAACCGTCAAGTTCTAAGGCTTGCTTAAACTCCACCTCTTTTTCACTATGTTTAATATGCTTTATTGCTCTTTCTAAATCCTTAAGATTAATCTTCCCCTTTAACTTGGACTTAATTATGGCAAAGGTTACTGGATCATTATCCTTTGCCATAGATAGCTTAGATAACATGTCTTTTTCATAAATTTTTGAGAAATCTTCTAAATTAGATATACTAGAAAGTAGATTTTCTTTTTTATCTTCCCCCCATTCCTCACCTGTTATAGGTGCTTCTGGGTTATATCTACAAATGCTTTTAGCTATTGTTTCAACCTCACTATCATTAAGTGGCGGATTACATCTATTATTGTTTTCCACTAAAAGAGCGGCTAAAATAGCCTCAAAACTAAGTCCTTTTCTTCTTAAACTTCCAGCTATACTTGCCATTACAGCATTTCTGGACCCTTCCTCTATGCTTTCTGGAACTTCTTTAACACTACTTTTCTTACTAAAAATCAAATCAATTAACCACTTATCTGGTGTAGTTATTTCAACATCATCTATGGAACAGTGTTCTAACCATTCATAGTGCTTACCACTTTTATGAACACTCCCAGGTGCCACAACAAGTCCACCATTTGACCTAATATCAACTCCATTTAAAACTCCCACCCTATTAGGTACTGTAACTCCATCTGGCATTAGGTAGTAATGATGGCTACCACCACTACCTGTCCTTACACTTAGAGTTTTCTTCAGTTCTCCATATTCCTTTAAGCTTTCATAACCACCATGGCCTATATCTACATCAAGCACAAAATAGTTATCTCCAGTAGCAAAACCTATATTTGCTTTAGGATATTTTTTAAACTCTGCTATGATTTCTTCTTCAGAGGTTGTAGCTTTTTTACCCCAGTTGCTATAAATAGGATGCTTCCCACTACTGTTGCATTTAACTCCTTTACCACAAGTACAATTTCCAGCTTCATTAATGCCATGGAGCATGACTATTTTAAAACCTTTTTTAGCATAACTAACTGCTAAATTTCCCCTATCCGTCACTTTTTCACACCCTTTCCTACCTAGTAAAGTCAACACCTAAAGCCAAAATAACTCTGTAACCTTAACTTCTTATGAAACATAAGCAACTAAATTTACATATTTTCAAAGCTGTTAAATTAAAAAAGCACTTGCATTAAAGTGCTTTCATACTTCTTCTGTTCTTTTTTATTGTCATTTTACTTAAGCTTAATTTAGTGCTACTTGTAATAACGCTTCCTTGGGATGCACCGAAGGCTACGAGGTCTACTCTACCAAACTCATTCTTTGCTGAGACATCCCCAAATAATTGTCGTCTCTCCTGCATAAGCCTATACTCCTTATACTTTCTACTTGCATTTCCAGACATGTTATCATCTCCATAAAATTTATTTTTGCACTACATCAGCTTCACCAGATTTTTTCTGATCAGGTTTTAAGTTTTATGCCGACTCACCTTAAACTTGTGCTATTTAGTTTTCAATCTTTTATTTATCTTTCATCACTTACTTTAATATCACTTATCCAGTTATCTAAAACTGCTTTTGAAATTAACCATCTACGTTTACCAATCTTCCTTGAAGGAATTTCTCCTGAGCGAACAATACTTAGTAAAGTAGGTGTGCTGACACCGATATACCGTGAAGCTTCTTTTAAATTGAAAGCAACCTTTATTTCTTTATTTTCCATACTTTTCTCTCCTTCCCCTTGTATTTGATTAAATTTTACTATAAGATATCACCATAAGATATTTTCTATCGGTAACCATAACGGTAACTTTTTTATTCTAAGAGAGGATTGGATATTTTGAAACTAAATGAGTGGCTTACAATATGTGATATCGGTGGATTAGGAGAACCGTCAATACCGGCAACACGTTTTTATACTTATTATGTTGACTATAACAAAGGCTGGTCACCAATATTGACTCCGGAGTTTACAATTGATGATAGCCCTGTTACTAAAGAGAACTTTTACTTATCAGCACAGGAAATATTATTAAGACTATATAACCTAGCAATTGAAATTATTGGACTAGGTGATGACGAAATTAGAATATCTGAAAAAGTAATCAAATGGTGTTCCGACAACCTACACCCTTATAACATAAATAAAATTTATAAATCTATTCCTAATGTGGATGACTTTCGTATAGAAGAACCTGACCCGTATGCATCGCCAAGAAAATGGTATGAAGAAAAGATAAAAGAAACGATAGAACTTAGTGAAATCAACTTATATGAATTTTTAAAAGACTTAAATGGTCTATATGAACTTACAAAAACCTACTATGGAATATTTTCCTTTAAGAGTGGTAGTTCTCAGATAATTGAAGACCTTAAAACAATTTTACAATATAAAAGTCAATGGAATAAACTTGCTACAAAGATAATCGATGATAAGAAAATCTCTGGAGAATCCTTAAAAAAATTTGCTGAAACTATTCCTGAAATCCAGTTCTCAATGAAATTTGATGAAAAAAATAACACCTTTTATATTGGACCTGATTTAAATTCTGTATTTGAAATTGCCACCTATGCATTAATTAGATGGATAGCAACTAATGCTCCTAATATGGAAGACACTGATACTAAAAAAACTCTTTTTATCTGTGAAGCCTGTGGCAAAATTGGGGTTAAAAGTGGTCCAAGAAGAAAATACTGTGCTACCAAAGAATGTCAAGGTACAAGAAACGCTAGAAAAGCAGCTAGAAGTAAGAAAAATATTAAAGACAATAAGTCCTTACTAGACTAGTTTAAAATATAGAAAAAAGAGCCTCATCAGCTCTTTTAAAACTTTTCCTATCCTATTTTTAATATTGTTAATCTGGAAACCTCTCGGCATACATTCATATAAAAAACTACTAAAAATCTCTTATCACCATTTTATTTGATATCATATAATTTATCTTCACACATCTTTGACCTTGCAAAAAATCAATAATCTAATATTGTATTTTTAATAATATACTGCTTTAGCAAACCACTTCCGCTTTTATTATTATCATTAAAACTATTAATATTTCCAAAAACTAAAAAACTATCTTTTGCACGAGAAACAGCAACATTTAACATACTTTTATTTGCATCTATAAAATAACACTCCTCATTTCCACCATACACTGTAGACATTATTATTATTCTTCTTTCAGCACCCTGAAAAGTATGTACTGTCCCAACACTTATATTTTTCTTAATCTCCTCTGGCAAATGCTTACTAAATACACTTGCTATACAAGTAACCTGAGCCTTAAATGGAGTAATAATACCTAATAAACTTTTTGTATCTTCCATAGGATATGCCGCTCTGATCATTTGAAAATTTTCATTAATCCAATTTGCTATTTCAATTGCTTCCCTTTTATTATATCTACTACCTCCCCTTTTACTTGATTTTTCAGTATCTATTTGTTTATACCCCATCTGAGGTAACTTATTTAGTTTGTAATTTTTATCATCGGTTGCGTTTCCACGCATAGGTTCTAGATTTCGATACACTAAATCCTTACAGTAAGAAATAATCTCATTATAGCACCTTCTATGTTCACTCAAAAATAATCCTCTATCACCAAACTTCATATATTTGCAACATTTTGATGCTACCTTCATTACACTTGAACTTGACGTATTTATGCCAAGTTCAGAAAACTTCTCATATTCTTCTCTAGTTAATATTACTTGCTTTTCAAGTGATAATGAAATATCTAAAGCTTTACAAACACTCCATACAGGCTCTATTTGATATATATCCCCAACAACTACAGCTTTTTTAGCTAATGCAAAAGAACATGCTGCTATTTCAGGCGAAACTTGTCCTGCTTCATCTACAATTAATAGGTCTATATAATTATAAAGATAAAAGTTCTTATTATCCCCTAATGCCAAGAAATTTCGTGGTAGTTGATAAAAAGTCATTACATAACAAGGAGTAATCATACTCAATCTATTGTATAAGCTATCTAAAATATTCTTATATGTTTTTCCCTTTTGATTCTTAGTTAACTTATCCTCTCCTTTTACCCAGCGACATTCATAATAATGAACTGATAACCAAAACTCAATATATCTAAGAGTTTTATCCATTATTTCATTCATTTGATTTAAGTTGAGAACACTCTTTTTCTTTTCCCGTTGAAATATGTCAATATTTAAATTATTCAGTATAATTAAATTGTCATCATATTGTTTTTTTATATGTTCTATTTCTTTATATGTTCTTTGTAGCTCTTCCAACTTAATCTTTAAATCCATAATTCTATAACTATACTTTTCTTCAATTTTCTCTAAGCTCATGTATTCATCTAAAAATGTTTCTTCACTTTCAATAAACATTCTATTCCTTGTTGCTATCTTACTCTTATAACTTTTAAGAAATTTCAACAATCTATATAGTAAAGGCATCCCTTTAAAATGTCTTCTCCAAGCTTCGATTCTTAACTTGTCCATGGATATCTGTTCTTCTAAACATTCTTTTTCTTGTTTTAAAAACACCAAATGTTCTTCTATAGTTTTATCCCTAATTTCATATGAGCTAAGATTATCGAATAATTCTAAAAAGTTTCTCCTTATTAATTCAATTTTACATAGTGATGCATGTATTACTTCCTCACATATACCTAAGCTTGAAATGCTATCACCAAAATATTTATTGAAGTTAGCCAATAGCCTTTCTTTAGACTTTAATATATTTTCTTCACTTTCAACATCTGAAATGAAATTTTCTCCTCTTAAATTAGTATAATGATAAACTTTGGTTTTTGCATTTCCTTCACTACTAGATGATGGAAAATAAACAGCAAAGCTATTTACTCCTTCTATCCATCTTTCTTCAAGATTTCCATATCCCATAGATTTTATTTTCCCAAAGGATTCTATTATATTAGTAACTGCTTGATTATTTGTAGATGAAGCTACTATCAATGGTGGTTTTTCTTTTTTTAGTGCTCTTTCCACATACAAATTTGCAACCATGGATTGAAGCAATGTTGTCTTACCTGTACCCGGTGGTCCATTAACTGCTAACATTTCACCATCAACCATATTAGTGAAGTGATTAATACATTCTCTTTGTGAAGGTGATAATGGATATTCTCCACCCATCTGCCCACAATGCTTACTCATTTCTGTGATGTCATTTGGTATCAATGGTAGTATTTTATTAAATTCTAAATCAACAAAATTTTCATATAGCTTAGAACCATTACATTCATTGATAATATTATCGTATAAATTCAGTATCGATCCGGTAGCATTTACAGTATTATCTTTTATAATATAAATATTTTTCTCTAACTCAACCTCTAATAGCCTACTTTCATCAAACTTAGAGCTTGTTACATATTCATATAAATCCTTAACAAACTCAACGTAATCCTGCCATTTTTTTATCTTATGTATTCTTCCTATACTTTCACTTATATAGTTATCGTAATCTTTGTAATGCCCCATTGATACTTTAGGTTCAATCATTGGTTGAAGAAATTCTCTAGGTATCCAAGGAAGCTTTCCTTCATCATACTGAAGTGTTCCATCTTTATTTAAGATAGCTGGTACATAATATACACCTGTCAAATCTTCAATATTATTATTTTTTCTTTCTTGAGATTCAAAGATTGTCTTTATTGTTTTTGTAACAATTATTACACTAATACTCTCTTTTTCTTTTTTTATTTTAGGCTCTTTAGTTAAATCTTTAAAAATAGCCTCATTAATTTTACCATTAATGAATTCAACAAATGTAAAATAGAAATATTTCTCTTCCTCAAACTTAATCTTTTTATTAACCTGTGCTGCAACTGCACTTCTTAAATATGATGTTATTTCTTTTACTTTATCCCTCAAATCTCCACCAAACTTTCTTATGTTATCGCTCTAATGTTTTCTCTCTATAATCTATAAGTATTTTAAAATCTCATTTTGAAATTTTATTAAGATATCAATTATTGATTGCTTCTTGCTCTAGTTTACAGTTATTTTCAATCATGTACTTAATTACCATACAGTATTCGCTATTAATTAATTTCGAAAGTCTATCTCTATCATTTTCTGTTAATGGCTTGATATACTTACTATATGATTTTAAAGTTTCTATATCCATATTAAAAGGTTTGAAATCAACACCGGTTTGATGCTTCAAATGTTGCAATATATAAAATCCACCAGCATCAATATCACCAAAATGATAATAAGCTATATTTTGATTTTGCTTATATAATTTTTTTATAAATTCTCGTCTGACACAATTGTGGTATCCACCAAGATAAATAGCAAACACATTCTCATCAGAGAAGGTATGGAAACTAGTTAAGTTTTCAATAGTTATTACAGCATTACCTGCTACATCAATCCTCTCAATATCGTTTAACATAGCAGATGAGATTGCAATGTCACCACTAAGATTTGTTAATTCAATTTTTTGTCCCTTAATAGTAATACTTCCTGCCCCTTTAAAATTAACATAAGTAGGGTTTTTAAAAACATTTAAGTTTCCTAATATTTGGCTCTTTTCTGGAAAGTTCCCAAACTCATAGATAAGATTTATAACTTTAGCCACTATTCTCTCAAACATTTTAGAATCCTTAAAAGTTCTAACTGAAAAATCTCTTACAAATGTCTCAGTATCAACCTTCAACAATTCATCAACTGCTACTAAAATATTTTCTAGTTCTATCAAGTCATTACTGAAATATTGTATAGATTTATTTGAATGAATCCTTTCATATTGCATCTCGAAATATCGGTCTAATATTTCATTCCTTCCTTTATACTTTTCCATTAACTCTAATACAGATTTATTGATACCTTTTTTAGGCATTCTACCAATATACTTATATATTTCTTCTAAATCATCTATATTTAGAACAGCATTGTTATAAACATGAGCAGAATTTGCTTTGGCTATTATAAAACCTTTCCTAACTAAAACATCAATAGCTTCATTTAGTTCTTGAAACATCTCATAATTTGAGTGGTCGGTATATTTCGGAAATACAGAAGCAATCTTCACACTAAATTTTTGATTTATTTTATTTTCACCTATAAAGCTTTTACTTTTCTCATACTTATCTAGTAATTTGGTAATGATTTCTTTTTCGTACTTTCCTATCATAGATCATACTCCTCAATTATAGATGTACTTCCTTCTCTGATTGCCATTAATATTGTATCTACCTTTTCACCAATCTCTTCTATTTTAGCTGGTGGTGTTGCCAATATGATTTGAAAATCTTGACTATTAAAAAAGTCCATCATAGCGCTAATCCTGTTATCATCCATTTTATCAAAAGCCTCATCTAGCATAATAATTCTTATTGTATCTCCATGCTTATAGAGCTGAACAAATGATGCAGCTATTGCTACATAGTATGGAGTTTGAGTTTCTCCCCCACTTTTCTCTCCATAAATTTTAGAAAATCTTTGAAGAGTACCATCTTTCTTTTCAACAACAATATCATAATCCAAATAACTACGATAATCTGTATATTCTGTAAGAACCTTCTCTCCCTTATCATCATAAGCTGTTAATTTAGCAAATAAATCTTCCATTTCCTCTTTATACTCCTCCTCAAAGGAATTAGACCATAAATTAAAACCTGCTTCGTTATTTTTTGAGGTAATCATTTGATAAATGCTTTCTTTTTGCTTATTATGGGTCAACTCAAATTTATAACTATCTTCTCCATAATAAATATCTCTTAGGGCATAATTTAGATTTCTAAATTCTAACTTTGCGTTCTCAATATTTTCTTTGAGCCTTGCTAAAAATGATTCTCTAAATTCTAGTTGACAATTGTCCTTTGCCTTTTTTAGCTCTTCTTCATATTTAATAATATCTGCCAAAACAAGTTTTTGATGTTCCATTATGTATTCATGCACTTGTTCATATCCAGAACCTAAATCGCAATCATATTTACTGCAGTAACTACTTTGTAATTTGATAAGTTCCATACAAAATTCGTTTTTCTTATTTTCTAATCCTACCTTAAGAGGAGAAAAATTCTGGACAATCGTTTCCGGTGTCTTTATTTTTATTTGCTCATTAAATTTATTTAAACCAAGTATTGTTACCCCTGCATCTTTCTCGCAAAATAAATTAAAGATATTCTCCAAATTTAAAATAACACCTAGTAAATTTTCTATATCAGTTTTATTCGCTTTTAAAGTTTTTTCCAGTTCTCCAATCCTCTGATTTGATAAAGAATGTTCTCTATCCTTACTATCAACAACCTTTCTGCATTCTTCAATCTGAATTTGTATTTGAATATAGCTTGGGTTAGCTTCAGCCTTTTTTAACTCTATTTTTTCCTTTGCTATAAGTTCCTCATAATTTCTTAGTTCTTTTGGGGCATTTAAGTTTTCTTCTAATACATCAATTTTACATGTGTTTAACTTTTCTATAAGAAGCGTACAAACACTTGATTTCTCATTTAATTTCTTTATATCCTCCTTTAAATTCATCAGTTCATTCTGCTTGTTCTTAAGCTGAATCTCAAGGGCAAATGCTCCAATAAATGGAGTGTTATAAATCTTCTCGTCAATTTTTCTTACTGCATAGTTCTGATATAACATACAATCAGGCGTAATAGCTATTTTGTGCTCCTTTAAGCTTTGAACCTCTTCACAGCGAACCACTCGATTAAGCAAATATACTGCATATGCTTTTGCATAACGGTTATCACTTTTAATAACATAAGCTAGCGAAGCCATGTCTGCTAATGAATTAATGTCAAGCTTCCCAGTGTTAATAAGTCCAACTGTATGTACTTCTTTTTTTATTTTATTATAGACCTCTAAGGCTACTTTATAATGCTGTGGTTCTAGAATTATATAAAACCTCTGGCTGTTTAAATATCCTTCAACGGCATTCTGCCATTTTGTATCAGTAATCTCTAAAAGATCCGAAAATATTCTTACCTCACTTTTTATACCACGACTTAAAAACTCCTTTTCAATAGCTGTTTTAAGTTTTGTAGTATTTTCTGGATAAGTAAATTTTCTATTTTTTAGGTTCTTTATTTCATTTTCTAAAGTAGCTTTACTCTTTTGAGATTTATCAAGTAGGTCTTTAGTTCTCACAAGTTCTGAACTATAACCTTCCTGAAGCTTTTGAAATTCTTTTTTTAGCTTATATACTATTTTTATTTTTTCTTCTGTTTCAAAATCCGCTGAGCCTACCTTTGAAAGCTCTTCCTTTGAAAGAATAAAAACTTCATATTTATTAATCAAACTTAATGCATCCTCTGATCTACTTAACATATTATGAAGCTTTTTAACTGAAGCCTCAGCAACTTGCTTATCTTTCTGAAGAATTTCTATTCTATGTTTCGTATTAACTATAAGCTGTGTTGTTTCATTTTGTCCCAGTACAATTTGTAAATTAGTAAACCTCTCCCGTTCATTTTCTAGGCTTTTTTTCAAAGTAGTTTCATTGTTTTGTTCGTCTATAAGCCTTTGCTCACAAATATGTCTACTCTGTTCCAGCTTCTCACACTCTAGTTTTTTAGCTTCTATTTCTGCTTTTTTAATTAAGATTTCATTGGTCTTTATTTCCTGTTTTTTTGCAAGAATATCATTATTTTTAGAAATAATTCTATCAAGTTCTGCTATTTTTTCCTTTGTCAGCTCCATTAAATCTTCCAATTCTTTTAATGCTGCAATGTTATTTCTTAAAGTGGAGACCTCTATTGTTTTTTCAGATAATATAAACTTATTAATAAAATCTTTAACATTATCCATAGGTTTGAAAGCCAATGATTTAGGTATCATATCGAAAAATCTATCCTCTAAATTTCCTAACCGCTGTGCAAATCTAGCCTTTGCCTCAGATACCTGTGAAATTAATTGCACCTTTTTATCCTTTCTCCTAAACTCCTCTGCTGTAGCTGGTCTTCCATCTTTTAAAAATGACAGTTCCTCTAGCTTACATTCCTCACGAAACCATTTGGTTGTAAGCTTACTTTCCTCATCAGGAGAATCAATTTTTACACCAAGGGTAAAATATTTACCTGTCTTTTCTTCATAAAATTCTAATGCAACATATGTAATAACACTGTTCATTCTGATATAAGACTTATTTTCATTACCAGTTTTACATCGAACATAACCCTTTAAATCACGATTGCTTTTCTCATTTGCAGCAGTATTAAACTTTCTATTGTTAGTAGTCAAAACCAATTGAATTGCATCTAATATAGTTGACTTTCCTGCTGTATTTTCACCGCTGATTAAAAAAGAACCACTAACATTGATAGTTTCATTCACAAAATAATGCCAATTAATCAACCTAATCCTGCATAACTTCTTCATCATCATTCTGCTCTTCTCCATTCATATATTTATTTAACTTATCATTTATAGCATCATAAATAACAGTAAGATTATCATTTGAAACAGCAAATAATACTGATGGATATATTTTAATCCTAGCATCAGACATAGTAACATCACTATCAAGGTTAGAAATTATATTATACCTCTTAAGCAACCTGATTGTATCTCTTAATATTGTCTTATCAAGATTTAATTTTGCCTCAATTTTAAGCATATTATATTTCTGATGTATTTCATCTACAAGCACTACTACATCCTCATTTAAACTTAACTCCTTACATTTTTCTATATACAGAAGTCTTAATATAAGTAAAATGATACTCTCTACTTTTTTAAATCTTAATCTTCCAGTACCATATGTACTAATAAGTGCTACTACTCCTTGCATATCATTAATTTCAATTTTATACCCTAATAAATCAAAATACTCTATAAAAAGCTCTTTATTCTGAATAATAAAAATATAGTCATTTCTTGTATCTTCTTTTTTCTTAATTATAAAACAATTATTTAAAAGTTTATTAGCTGCTACTCTAAATTTATCCTTTTGCACAAGACTTTCCTTGAAAATTTCCATACCTACTATTCACACCTTTCTATCAAAAAATCACAAAACCTCAAATCATTCACTGATATAATTTCATTCAATTGGGTAGTTTTATATATAGATTTTCTGTCCTTTCCATAAAGACTTATGAAAATTATCTTAATTAAATCTCGCTTAGTAGTTAGTGGAATGGTGGACGCTAGTACAGCCTTTTTATCCTTTAATAATTCATGAACATAAGCATTAATGTTCTTACGTGAAAATCTATTTTTATTTTTTTCTTTTAAAGCTAATTTACGCAATTCTCTTTCTTCTTCTGAGATTCCAAACTTATCACTAAGTTTTTCTGGCAATGCCATCTTTTTAGAAATAGGAACTACATATAGAGAGTCACTATCAATAAAGCTTTGAGGAAATATATTAAAAACCTCAAAGAGTGTATCATCAGTTTCATCACACAAATTCAAGGTTTCATCTTTGTTAAACTCTTCGGAAAGATAAGCTAGTATTCTTGAGATTTTTCCCTCTGTATTATTGCTATTGTTAAGTAAAAACTTTGCTCTTGCAACAGCACTATTAATATATTTAGAATTCTTATTATCTATTTCTTCTATAATGTCATCATATTTTCTAAAATGAGAAATAATATTCATTATCTGACCTCGTAACAGCTCCTCAGCCTCTACCTTTTCATCTATTTGTTCTACTTCCATATATCCTACAACTGCTCTATCAAATATATTTCTATCATTTATAATATTGTATAGATTTTCGATTATTGAAGTTCTAAAATGTGAGATATTGTCACTAGTTTTAATACGGTGATAAGCCTTTGAACCAATATCCTTGTGATAAACGAAGAAATCCTTAACTATCTCGCTAGCAGTTTTTTCATTGGTTATAGCATCAATATATTTTTTTATATTTGTATTTAGTTTTTTTAATCCAATTATCAATTCTTCGGTATTTTCGATAACTCTCTTTATGATGTACTCATAAGGCTTTACATAAGCTTCCTTGTTTAAAAGAGTAGCATGAATTTGAGATACAAGGCTTTGATACTCCAGTTCTTCATTTTTTACTATCTTATTAAAGGATTCAATCATAGTTGCAGCATAGTCAAATAAGTTCACCTTTACTTTATAATCATTAGATAATTCATATTCAAGCCACCCACTCTCTTTTAGCCTTCTTAGTATAGCATTTGCCTTTGCTCTAGAATCTTTTGCGATTTCGTCATCCTCATCAAATACCATTTCCATATTTGATTCTTTGTCAAAATAATTCTCAAGTTCAGATATTATAACCTCTTTATCTACACCAAAAGACAACTCCGTTTTATAAGTATTATATATAAGCCTTATACAATCAACATAGATACTTTTGTGTTTGCTTGTTAGTGGCTTAAAAAAATCCTCTGAGATAATGTTAAATAAATTAATTTAAATCACCACTTTCTGTTTCTTTTGAAAACCTATCAAAGATGCTTTCAAAATAAATAGTTCCCATTTTATTTAATGAGTCCATGTCCTTAAAGATTGAATAATTCTTGACAACTTAACCATCTCTTTTTAATATTTTGACCTTAAAAGCACTTCTACAAATAGTCAGCCACATGTTTTCTTTTTTCAGCATTTGATCTATCCTCAATTAGTTCTTGTACTATTTTGCTATGAGTCGCAAAATGTAATTTATTTTGGACAGTTTTAAAAAATATTTTAATTATCAATTCATAAATAAAATAGTCCTTAAATACCTGCATTTTTCACATCATTTATCTCTACTAACTATAATCCCCTTAATTTCTTCAAGCAAGTTGTTAAAGCAATCTTCCTTTTTAAATATTACTTTCTTTAACCTTTCCTTATCAATGATGTAATCACGAATGGAAGAGTCCTTTAATACAAAAATTGCCCATTGACGAAATACTATAGTTCCTTCCGAATTAGTTCTAAAATCTACTGAAATAACTGCTTCTAAACTATAAAATTTAGCGTTATATTCTGTTCCACCAGCACCGGTATGTCAGAATTTTCGACATACCAAATTTTCTTCTAATTCACCACTAATAAAATATTTTTTAAGTGATCTGTAACTGTAGAATCTCCTTCTTCATAAAAGGTGGCAATCATTTCTTGGGTTAACCACACATTTTCATCTACAGCCATAACTTCAATAGAATTATCTCCCGTTTGTGAAGAAAAAGATTAAAAACTCAGCAATACTGTTTTCTATTTGAAGTCTATCATTATTTTTATTCTTACTCATTTTTTCTTCTTAATATCAAGTACATAATCAACTATATTTTTACTATTAATTAACCCCATTCTTTATATTTTCTAATTATACCTTTACATATATAATCTTACAATATTTTTAATATTTATTTGTCAATTTTTACTTATCATTTATATTCCACCCAATTAGTTTCAAAAATCAAATAATTTATAAGTAATATTTAACATTTATATTGTTTATCTGGATTAACTTGTTTTAAAAATAGTCTGCTTACAGCTTTTTTCTCTACGGCTAATAAATCAATATTATAATTGAGAAACTTTAGTTTTGATAAATCTTTATTTTTCAATAATTCTATTTCGTTCTTTGAATAATTTTCACATAAAAAAGTTCTTTAGTGCATTTTTTTAGCAATACTTTCTTCAATACTTATAAAGTAATAGATAGCATATTTTAAATTAATCCCATCTATTCCAACTTTTTAAACCTAGTTTCATATCTGTCTTGGTAACAATCATCATCATTTTCATAAGCTTCTCTAATCTCTTTTTCGATTTTATAAATTTGCTCGCAATATAAACCCCCTACCACAACTGCACAAGACTTCTTTAAGGCTTCCCCATGAAATTATACTAGCTTTATCTTCATTTCCTTCACAAGATTTTACAAGCGTGAAAAAATCGACGCATATCACTTGTTAAAATTATATGCACCAATAGCCTCAGTAGAGTGTAATTTTTCTACTGGGGCTTAAATTCAAGTATAGAGTTAGACAATATTTTTCTTCAGATTACAAATGGTTTTATTGCTCGCTCAGAAGCGTTATTATCTATTTCTAAGGAGCCATCTTCTAAAAGAGTTTTCATATCAGGTAAAAGCTTTAGTGTATAAGCCAACGCCTGAGCTAATGCACTTTTAGGTAAATCATCTTCAATTTCTCTTTCAACATATTGTTGAAATTCATTTTGCTTAATAAGAATTTTTAGCTATTACAGGTTTGATTTTAGAAGTGGTCCTAACCCCGTATCCCCTAAACAGCCATCCTAATTCTTCTTTATTAACCTTTAGAGCCTCTCCTTTAGTCAAAGACCACTTAAGTTTACTATTTTCTAACCTAATAGTAATATAGTGAAAATCCTTCATTAAAATATATGATCTTGAATCTATTCATTTGCTTATTACAAAATACAAACAACGCTTTTTCACTTGTAGGAATATAGCTGTTAGCTTTACCAAGCTCTATTCTTATATTTCCACATGCTTCCGGATTATTTTCTGATACCTCTTGGTTAGTAGTTGTCTCGTCAGTAGCTAATGATATCGCATGGAATATTGGTTTATTTGATTGCTCAGATTTTTTTGTATAATAGTAAAGTTGACTCCTAGTAACGTTATTTCCCTTGCAAGAATCACTTATAGTTTCTTCATAAGAATGAAACTTATCTAAAAGTTCTTTCCAAGTTGAGTTGACTAATTCCTTTAACATTACAGACTTCCCCTTTGTCTTACTATCTGTAATTTTAGCAAAAGAAACTTTCACTATTGCAGGCATTTCTACCTGCATCTATTTTAAACATTTTCTTTTTTTCTCATTCGTGCATCTCTTTCAATTACACGATTGTGGCAATTTGAGCATATTGAACGACCTGCACACCTTTTGTCCACACGCGCATCCCATTCATTTCCGCACTTATTGCATTTCCAAAAAACTTTTTCATTACATCCTGCAATTATTTGTGTTGGGTCAATAATATTTTTTTCATAACTCCAATCTACTAATAAATCTGGATATAATTCTGCAAATGAACCTTTTAATTCGATAGCAGATTTTTTTTGTACTACTTCTTTTTCAATTATAATACTTGGAGTTTTTCTTTTAACCTTTTCTCTTGCAGTATGTTCTATAATTGTTCCATCTTCATATCCATCATCTTCTATTACTGTACATTCCATACTACAATGCATTAATTCTCTTTGATTTAAAATTGAATATGATCTTTGCCCCTTTACTGGTAAATATTTTTCATATCCTTCTAGTTCATACCATACGCCAAGAATATTTGAACTTAATTTTTGCATCTTCTTTATTTCTCGTGATGCTTTATAAATATCTGTTTCTAAATATAATTCTGGTGTTGACATAATCTCATTTTTTTCATTTCTTATTGCAAGTGCTGTTGATTCTTGTGCTGTCAAAAGCTTCTTATAATTATCAAATAACTTTGGACACTTTTGCTCTAAAAGTTCTTGTACGCTTGGATATATTTCTTTATAAAAAATATCTAGTGCATAATATCCTCTAATAGTTAAATCACTTGGATTTACATATATATGATTATAAAAATCAATATCTATAATTGCACCATGTATATATCCCGAACCACCAATCTTCTTTACTTCGCCTGCAATCTTTTTTTGTATTTCAGTATATTTGTCTAATGGTGTCTTAACATATGCAATTTCTTCTTCCATACTGTCATAGTAATAATTAATATCTTTTATAGTAAGATTCTTTAAAGCACCACCATTTAATATGGATAATTTTTTTGCCTTTGTCTCATAAATGAAACAATAATATCCGCTCTTCTTAAGCATATATATTATTCCATCTCTATTAAATTGCATCTGTATGTTTTTACCACGATAGAAATTAACGTATTCATCACCAGTTATTTGATAAATACCATCTTCATAATCCGAAAACCAATCATACTCGTTTTCTAAATAAAAATATTTCACATGTGGATTTTCATTTTTATATCCTACTTGATTATCTGCATAGATTTTATAATCACCATCATCATAAAAATAATTCCTGTGTGTATGCCCGCTTACATATACAAATCCCTTTTGTTTTTCATCATTATTACACCAGTCTGCTTTTGGTGTATGAGTGAGAACAATAACGTTTCTGTCACCCAAAACATCACAAACAATTTCATATATTGCTTCGAATTTTTTGCTCTCTGCTACTTCCTGTTCTCTACTAATTGCATTCCTATAAATTCCATTATTTGCATTGAACGATTCATTATATCCTGAGAATGCTAAACCTCCAAATATAATTACACGTGCACATCTAACCTTTAATCTTATTTCTTCTTTTGATAATGTTATTAATTCTTGGGTTGTAATTCTATTGATTAAATTATTATCATCTTTATATATCAAATCATTTTGAAGAAGGAACATTCTATTTGCAGTAATTATTGAATTATATCTTTGAACAATTTCTTCTAATTTTTCATTTGAAAAATTCCATAATTCATGATTTCCAAGTAAGAAAATAACTTTTATATTGTAATAACTCTTATCAATGCTTTTTCTTAAAAGTGATACAAATAGTTCAAACATTTCATATTCAGAAGAAGTATCTCCTCCAATTAAAAGAACCCCACTTCCTAAATTATATATATCTTCTAATAAATTATTTATTATATGTTGAAGTGTATATTGTACATCACTTTTTGATTTACACTTTGCGTTTATAATCCTATGCATAAGGTGCAAATCTGATATATAGAATACTTTTTGATTCTTTAGAGCTTCTTCGTAATCTAAATAAAATTCTCTTTTTGTATCTAATACAAGTGTAGTTTCTTCCTCAAATTTCAAAGTTGGAAGAAATGATTCTACTGATTCATTTCTCAAATCACATTTTTCATATTGAAGCCCAAATTTATCCATTGTTGAGCTTTTAAGTTCCACATTTGAAAGATTAAGTTCTGAAACATCATTTAAATTCTCAATGCCGTCACAACACAATAAATCTGCTCCAGACAAATCATTTTCAAGGAAATGCACATAATTAAAAAAATATTTGAATGAATGATTCTCTTCTTTTAATACATTTCCATTTGAATCTTCCCATTTTTGAACAACTCCAAAACATTCTCGTTTTTGGTCATAGTATTTAACAACGCTATATTTTAAATTCTGTGCATTTTGAATTGGTAGTTTTGTTTTTTCATTTGTAACATATTGTGAGAAATCAATCTTTGGCAAAACTGCTCCTGATAAATCACAATTAGATAAATCATTATCTAGATATTGTACTAATTCTTCAAACGTTTCAAAGTAATAATTCAAATCACCAATACAAATTTTATTTTCTCTTTCTTCTACATAATAATTTGTTTGCACGCAATAATAATGTGTACTCTTATCAAAATAACTATATGTTTGTAACTGTGGTTCACCACTCTTCAACTGATCAATAAACTTATTCATTTTTCTTTTGTATTTTGTATTTGTGGATGAAGCTCCTAAGCTATAATTATATTCTTTAATTACTTTATCTGGATTATAAATAAAACAAACTTCATGTTCTATATTTGGATAATATCCACTATTAACATGTTTCATGATGATATCAAAAACTTTATTCTTATCAGAATATATATACATTAAAAGAATAAATTTTAAGTTATCACTAAATAATGAACTTCGACATTTACTCAAAACCTTCTGAAACTCTTCATATGTATTACAAGCTTTAAACTTAGCTATCCATTTTTTCAAGTATATTTTTCCTCTTTCACGTTCTTGGTACTCTTCAAGTTCTTCTTGTGTTGATTCGATTGTGTAATCTTTTATTGTTTCATCTAATAAAGATAAATAATTAATCTTCTTTAAATCTATATTATATCTTTCAATTTCCTCTTGTAAAAAAATATATTGGTAATAGCAAGCATCCTTGTAAATATCACCATTTAAAAATTCATAATAAGAAGCAAAATCATTAAAAACAGTTTCAATATTCCTATATGATAATTCATCGTTAATATCTCTAAGTACTTCTTCTTTTACAAAAAATACATTTCGAATAATATCATACCCTTTATTATCTAATATAAATTCACCGATTAGAATTTTTCTTATACCAAGCTTACGCTCTATTTTTACAATATCTAGATGTAGTCTATACTCCTCCGGAACATCAAAAAATCCTATTTCCTTTTTCCTTAATTGTTTTATATAACTTTTCAAATCTTTATCAATAACAGCTATCTCCATAATCTTATTCCACCTTCTGCCTATCCTATATACTTATAGCGCATACATATCGAATGTAGATACTATAATATTATTTTTGTAAATTTTAGAAAAGCAGGTCGATTGACCTGCTTTTACATCATTCATATGATTGAAGAACATGATTTAATTTGTCTAATTCATCACTATATTCTGCTTTATCAAAATTATTAGCTACCCATTCTTTTATTACATTTACTTATCTTAGATGTTGTAACTACTTCCATTTCTTTAGTATCTAACCGCTATAGCTCTAGGATTCTATAAGCACTCTACAATTCTCTTAAAATTTTAACGGCACTTTCCACATTCAATTCATTATGAAGAAAAGCCTTGCGTAAAAGATTATCCGGAACCATTCCATCATATTTATCAATCTTAGGTGCCTGCTTTTCAGTCAATACCATATTATCATTATCACAATCTACCGACAATTCATGCAACTTATTTACTACTTCTACAACAGATAACCCACTTGTAATCTGTAGATAATGGCTTCCGCCTGAAACAGAATATATTTGCAGAAAGTCTTTGAGTCCATAAGATAAAAGTCTTTTTATTGTCTTCATCTCCTTGCTTCCTACCCAAGGGCATAAATAAAATGAATTTGCCGAATAAGGAATAACATTATTCTCAAGCATTCCAGAATTTTTTGCCGTTTTTCTTGCTTCTTCAAGTACTTCCGATGCGTTTGGACTGAGATATGAATACCTGACATTCTCCGTTAAAATTCTCCGAATTCTATGTACCACTTTTGTATGTATATGCCCCCCAGAACCATTCCATATGGGAATTCTACTGTTTTTTATTGAACGAACATATATAATTTTTCTATTCTCATCTAACTCTAATACTCTCCACATGTTTCCAGCTAACACAAACGCCTCTCCAATAGCAGGACAATTGTCCAAGGTACCAATTTCGCCTTCCTGACTATGCACATGGAATACTTGTTCATCTTGAAAAACAGCATAAAACGAATAATGATTTACAATCCTTTCTCCTTTTATGCCTACAATAATTCCACCATTTTCTACTTTCTGCAAGTAATCATTCTCCAGCATATACTGCAAAATTTCACGGTATTCATCTTGTGAAATAGAGTTACGAAAGGCAGGAAGAAGTAGCACGTTTCGCGCTAATTCAGGAGGAGATAATTCCCCATATGACATCAGTACACTAAGTGTCTGATGCGCTACTAAACTAAAAGGCTTCTCCTTCATATAAAATGGTTCCACCCATCGTTCTTCCAAATATAATTGAATAATTGCTATAGCACGCAACAACTCCCACGGAAGCCTTTCAAACAGATTCTTGTCTGATTCTTCAAAAATATTAACGAACAACATTTGTGACTTGCCTGTACGTCTGCCCGAACGTCCGAGCCGTTGTACAAAACTCGAACAAGAATACGGTGCTCCTATCTGTATTGTAGAATCTAAATCCCCTATATCAATCCCCAGTTCTAACGTAAGCGTTGCAGCTGTAACTGTTGCGCCCTCCGCATCCCGCAATGCAGTTTCAGCTTCGCGGCGTAAAGCCGCTGAGATACTTCCATGATGAACAAAAAAGACATCTGTTTCCTGTCTAGCATACGCAATATTTTTCAAGTCTGTTATAACTTTTTCCGCACCACCTCTGCTGTTTGTAAAAATCAGGCACTTCTTTTTATGTGAGTTTTGATATAAAAATTCATTATATTCTTTTACAATATTTTCTGCCTTCAACGGTTCTTTAGGTAATTGAAAACTTTCTACACATAAAGAAATCGTTCTGGCATGTCGCTTTATCCCTACTACCTTCACACCACGCCTTGTACCTGATGCCAAAAAATGCTGCGCAGGCTCGTAGTCATTCAACGTAGCAGAAAGGCCAATTCTTCTTGGATAGCAATCTGTAATTTTTTCCAATCTCGATAAAAGACAAAGCACCTGCAGCCCTCTATCGGTTCCCATAAAGGCATGTATCTCATCAATCACAACAAAACGCAAATCCGAAAAAAGACGTTTCGCATCCCCAGGATGTCTCATCAGTAGTGCTTCCAGTGATTCTGGAGTAATTTGAAGAATTCCCTTGGCCTCTTTCAATGCCCGCTTTTTAATTGACTGTGATATATCTCCATGCCATGGCCACACAGGAATATAACTTTCTTCTAACAACTCGCTAAGCCTTTCAAACTGGTCATTAATCAACGCTTTCAAAGGTCCAATATACATCACGCCAACTGAATTTGACGGCTGGTTATACAATGTCGTTAATATTGGAAAAAAAGCTGCTTCTGTTTTTCCTGATGCTGTCCCCGATGCAATAATTACATGATCGTCTGTGTCTAATATTTCATTACAAGCTTCAACTTGAACTTCTCTCAAATCTGTCCAATTTTTTTGATAAATATATTCTTGAATAAAGGGTGCATAACGTTCAAAAGCATTCTGACTCATATATCAAACTCCGCAAAAATATCTTCTTCCTTTTCTGGTACCTTTTCCGGATCAGTTTCTGCACTTTTTACAGAAAAGCCTTCTTCTGTAATTAGTTCATTAAACTTTATTTCGGGGTTCTGCTGTAAAATATTCAGAAGCCCTAAAAAATCTCTTGTAATTTCACGAGGTGTAAGCAATTGATCTGCTCCCAACCGTGAATTAACTGTATTAATAAACGCAGTTAATTCTTGCGCTCCTAAAATACACTCGTATCCGTAATGCGAACTATGTACTTCACAAAGTCTCTCCAATAATAGATAAATTTCCTCAGCTGATAACTGATTTAACTTTATCACTGGGCTGGTATAGTCCACATACCCTTGAACACCAAAACGGTTATCTGCCAATCTTGAACGAAGAGCCTCATAGTTAAAGAGTCCTCTGCGTTCATCATAAATAAATTGCGGAGTACCACTTAAAAATACACCTATAAATTGAGCTTTTCCTTGCATCGTATCGTTAAAAATCGTAAGAATTTTTTCATAATTACTATCCCTTGCTTGTTTATGCGTTATCTTATAAAGATTTACTCCTTCATCTAAAAAGATAAGTAATCCCTTATATCCTGTCTTTGAAACAAATACTGCAAATAATTTCAAAAATTCATACCAACTTTGATCATCAATAATGCAATCTACTGAAAGATTCTGCCTTGCTTCAGTCTTTGTAGAAAATTCACCCCTCAGCCACCTCAAAGAGGCTTGCTTTAAATTCTCATCACCTGTTTTCATTCCTCTCCAGTAAGAATCAATTACTGATGCAAAAGCAAATCCATAGGCCATCTCCGAAAGTTCTACCATTACTTCACCAATTTTCTCACTGACCGCCTCTACAATTTCAGGTGCACCAGGACGAAATCCATTTTCCTTCGTTACAATAGCCTGTAATGAACTAATCCATTTTTGAAGAATAGATTCAATTGCTCCGCCTTCTGGTCTGATAAGTGTAGATAAATGCTGCATCAATTCTCTGTATGTAGATAGGCCCTGTCCTTTTGTCCCCGTTAGCCTACGTTCCGGTGATAAATCTGCATCAGCTACAACAAAGTTTCTTTCCATTGCATTATTCCGAATCATTTGCAACAAAAAACTTTTTCCGCTTCCATACTGTCCTGCTGCCAATCGAAAAGAAGCTCCTCCATCTTCAATCGTGTCAAAATCATGTAAAAAAGCATTTACTTCGTTTTGTCTTCCTACTGCAATGTGCCGCAGACCAATTCTCGGCACAACTCCTGCTGTCAAAGAGTTTAGTAACGCAGCCGATTCACGGCGATTAATCTTCTTCATTGCCATTTTCTTTCTCTCCTAAATTATAGATTTTTTTAGTGGAATTAAGTATTCCTGTATTATAACAGGTTCCACTTCCATAGTATCAATAATAATATCTCCCAATAATTGCATCGCTAAAGCATTAATGTCATCCACTAAAATTTCAGGCATCATCATGACTTTTTCGGAAATCCGCTCTAAATCACTTTGTGGATTCTTACTTGTTAACAAAACATGCAAAACATCTTTCTGATCTGGCATAAGTGCTTCAACAAATTCCTTTAATTCAACAGGCAATTCATTCACATTAAATAATTCTTTGCCATTTCCCTGTTCCAAAATCTGCGGTGGATTTCCGTAAATATACTCAAGTTCATCACGGTAATCATCTTCAACTATAATATTCTCATTTTCACTTGCAATAAGCATGCAACCTAAATAGCGTTCAGCAAGACGATTAATTTCCTGAATAGCTTTTTCATCTTCTGGTAGTTTCTTAGATTCCCATCCCGATTTCTCTAATCTATTCAATATTTCTCTCGCAGTAGGTGACAGTGCAAGATAAATCTCTGTAACTTCCGCAACATCAGTCAATAATGGTTTTTCCTCCGTCACTACACTATCTTCCACCTCTAAAGCAATTCGCACTGCATCGGATTGTGCTCTCAAATGGTCAATACTCTGAAAATCCAATACTATTTCTTTTTTGGACAGTTCCTCTAGTTTCGCCTCTGGATGTTCGCCATATTCCTTTTTTAAAAACGCTTCTATTAGTTTAGCAATTTCTTCGTCCAATGTGATTCCACGCAATCGTCCTCTATATCCTCTCAATCCTCGAAGGACATTTTCTCCATATCGAACAAGTTCATTGATGTACGCTCTTAATTTTGAATTTGTTGAATATCCTTTTACAACAATTACAAACTCCTCGTTTGCCTGTGGACAAACTGCACTACTAAAAATATACCTTGCTTGTTTTTTAGTTCTAGATGGCCCATAAATCGCCAAAATACCTTTTTGTTTCTTCTTTCGCAATACTACGTCAACTAACGCTATCACTCTCGGAATTGCTTCTTTAATAAGTTCTTGATTTCCATCTTTGTAAAACTTACTATTTACTATCGCATAATCTGTCAATGTTTCAATTAATGAAAAAGATAATTTTAACGGAACTTCTTCCGAATGCCTATCAATCAAAATATCGGTCACTACAGATGGCATTAAATGAATATAGTCTTTTTCCACTGGCGACATATACTCTAATTTATGTAACTGTGTGAAATCAAAAATCCAATCAGGCATGTAACGGTCTAATTTGGAGAATCTCTCACGATATCTCGTCCATATAGAACTTAATTTCACCAGTCCCTCCTGCGGTGCTGTCCAGCCAATTCCACTAAGGAGTTCATAAATATATACAAAAATATAGGATAAACCTGTATCAATATAATTTTCTTCTCTTACTTGAGACCTCCAGTAGAAATACCACGCTTGCTGCTGCCCATCCATGCTGTCATAGGTTGGCCAATACGTCATAAAAGGAACAAATAACACTTTTTTTCCTTCTTTAGAGCTATATTTTTTCATATCTCGAAAAAATTTTTCTCTTTGCTTATCCACAGAGAAAGATATTCTAAAACCTTCTTGTTCATAAGAAGGTCTTGCTGGGATAGCCTGCCTTGATTCTTGTTCTCCAAAGATTTCTACATCAGAAAATTCTTCTTTCTTAACTTCATCCTGCTTAATATCTAGACCATCATATGTATTTACTCCTACAGGTTTGCAATTTATAGATTGCGAATGGACCATCATATCTCCGTTCATCCCATCAAACGTATTTATGTTACTATTTAGTTGTTTTTTTATACCACCATAAGCAATGGCATAATGCACAATTCCTATAATCCACATCAATGCTGATAACGATGTACACGCATACGTAATAACTCCATATATAACAGCACAAATAATATGCATCTGATTAAAATTGATAATTCCAATATACAGTAATGAAATCCAATTAAATGCCGGTATAAACGATAAAACTCTCCATCCTTTTCCTGGCAACCTTTTTCCATGATTCTTCATTTACTTTCCCCCGTTTTTCTTCTGACACCATTTCAATTCCCATAATATAGGATATACACCTTTCAAAGCAGTACATTTTTTCACCAAAATATCTGTGTTAACATTCTTATTCTTTCTCAACTTGGCAAGTTTTGAAAAACTAACTCCTACAAAAAGCTTTTGGTAGCCTATGGTCATGTTTGTACTCCTATTTATAAATTTCTTCTACTTTTCTCATTATATAACAAAAAATGTACGTTCTCAATATTCATTACGAGAAAATAAAACCATGATTATTTGATGGTTTTAGCATAAGAATTATATTATATACTAGATTTAGTTCTATATCTGGTGTACTAACTTTTGCCACACTTGAATAGAGAAATGTACTCTTTCTAAGACCTATATATAGTGCCCGCTAAAATATTGCATTTTACTTAGCTGGCTTGAAATGTAATTTATACAATAGCCTTATTATATATCCCCGTCATTAATCCTATCGAAAATATGTTTATTTTGACCAAGCAGATCATCCTTTTTAGCAATTAGTGGATCTATCCAATCGGCTTTATTTCTTGACCAGTCTATCCACTTTTCTATTTTTGCTTTCTCTATTTCGTCATTCACTTTATCTAGTGATTTTTCCATACAATTAATAAATCGTCTAATCTTCTCAGCCTTATTCCAATCTAAAGCCGCTTGTTCAAGTAGTTCTATGTCCTTCAATTCTCCATTTCTCATTTGTTCTAAACGTCGTTGTCTTTCTTTCTCTTCCTCTTCTCTTTTGCATCTTCTATTATTTAATTCTTCAATCGCACTTGATCTATTAGCAATAACAAACATATGATATATGACACTACTTAATTGCAACTCCAACGGCTCATTATCAATATCTTTGTATTGATAATCCTCTATGAAATGATTGTATAACCACTCCTCTGCTCTAAATGAAAGTACTAGAATATTTTTAGTTTCATGTGTTTGCTCATTTATTTTTGTCTTTTTCTTTTCCTCTTTAACCTCAAAATAAAAGATAGTCCTCATAATAACAAACATAGCAACATCTTTTTCATATCCCTTAATGAGCTGAATACTGCCTTCCATTTTGTCTAAAATATTTATCAGTGCATTTATTATTCTATATGCTCTATTAATATTGGAATCCGAGACTTGTATAGGAAGAATCGAGTTTCCTCCAACATACTTATTCTTAATATCTTCATCATAATAGTATTTTGAATTCAAACTCTTCTGCTTAAATTCTTTCTCTCTTTTTTTTCTAAGCAAAGTTCCTTCTTTATGCTCAAGAATAAGATTATGTGGATTTTTTAGTTTAGCATCAACCTTAATTTCCGAACATTTATCTTTAATAAAACTAACTGTTTCTTCACTAAACAAATTCAACTCTTCATCAGAAGTCAATTCATTATCACTAAAATTCTCCATAGCAGTCTTAAACTTAATTACATAGTTATGAACATATTTTTTATATATTCCATATACTTGAGGCAATGGAGTTTTGGTAACACTCTTACCAGCCTTCAATTTGGCCCAATATCCACTAGTTGGTAATGGTATCCCCAATCTTCTACAGTTCCTTCTTAAAACGCTATCTGATATACCATACCTTGTTGCCACAGTCACCATTGGCTCTGTCCAAACCTCATTATATAAAGTTTCTCTTTCATCTCCCGAAATATAGTTAAAATTCATTACATAGATCACCTCACCACATCACGCCTTTAATTACCTTCGCTTTGCTCTTCAAAATACTCTTCTAAAGCAACTCTACTTCTTTCTTTAAGTAAATCTAATAATTCATTTTCCCTCTGTTTTGTAGTAAGCCACAACTCTCTATATTGCTCATAAAAAGCTCTTATCAATATATCATCATCATAAGTTTCTTCTACCCCTAATATCTTGGACATTAGCTTTCTGTCTTTAACGATATTCATAAAATCATAAAATATCTGACTTATTCTCTCTGAAGCTAACCTTGATACATTTTGCTTAAACCCCGATAAATTTGGTATTATAGAACTAACCTTGATTCTATTAATTCGCCTTCCTCTTTTATCAAAATTAACCTCCGAATTATCCTCATAAAGCTCGATTTTTATCATATTTTCTTTTTGTAAATTCTCCCCTTGGATTGTAGTTGAATAAGACTCTATATTATTTTCAGCAAGAATCTTTTCTAGTACATTAAGTTGATGGCTCATTACATCACCAATCTTATCCTCTATTTTTTCCTTATTCGTTACTCTAGGTAGAATATCAAACTTCTCAAATCTAACATCATTTAATAAATTCACATGAAAACTCACCTTAAATACATACGCCTTATCTTTAGTAAAACTACCAATATTATTTTCTATAACTAACCGAAACTTTTTATCAATTCCTGTATCGAAAATATCAGTGTCATTTAAAATATATTCCATAAGTTTATCTCCTCTAAATTTATTACTATTAGTAAAATTAATTTCCACTTAATCATATTTTAATACATTCTTTATCATATATTAGCCATAAAATTACAAGTGCTTCTCTGAGATTCCCAATTATCATAAAATATATGTCAATATCAAGACTTCCTATAGGTCTTGATACATTTAAATACTTATCTTAACCTACAAAATCGCAATTATAAAGTTATTAAATAACTATAAATTCTAAACATATTCCTTAAAATAATTATTGCTTCCTTATAGTTTGAATTTGTAGTAAAAAGAGGTTTATATGAATTAATTGATAATATACGTAAATAAGTGTAAAATTATAATATGTAACTTTATGTAATATATGTATAAAGGAAGGATGATTTATTTGGGTAACATGTTACAAGAATCGTTGGGCAACTTTGCTTGTTCAGAGCTTAATTATATGGACAATAAAATTCATGTTTGGCATTTTTATTGTGAGGAACGATATGCCGACTTTTTGCAAGGTAGCAAATGTTGGGGTGGACAAGGTTTATTTAATACGGATGAGATACTAGAATTTAATAAATTGAATGATGATACATTAGTAATTGTACAGCATGATGGTATTGAAACTGCAAGATATAAATATGTTCCTATTTTTAAAGCAACTATGGAGTATAAAAAAAAGAATTGTGATGGTAAAAAGGAAAATAGGACATTAACATTTACAATAAGAAAAAGTGTATATGACAATAAAGTTAATCTTATAGATACTGATAAAAACTCTTTAGACTTTTATGATGTAGAAGCTGTTAAAAGGCACTTTAAAGAGACATATGGTACCTACAAATTAACTGAATGGAGTATTTATCTTGGATAAGATGATTCTAATAGACTTGGAAACCCAAGACTTTTCAGTTACATCTGGAATATATGAAGTAGCTTGTTTGGTCGTAGAAAACTATGAGATAATTGATAAATTGTATTTAGGTAAGGAAATACCTGATTACAAAGGGAAAAGAAATTACGGATTTGGATTTTATAATATTAGTGGAGATACCGAGTATATTACAAAATTTAAGGAATTCTTAAAAAAGTATCCTTATCCAATAGTTGCTCATAACTGTCCATTTGATAGAAAGTTTCTTGTATATTATCAATGGATTACAGATGATTACCTTGCTTACTGCTCTATGAGAGCTATAAGAATGGCTAACAAAATGCTTGATAGTTATGCATTACAAAACTTAGTTAAACATTATGAAGTAGCTGATGAAGTTAAACATACAGCAATGTCAGATATTGAAAACGTCTATAAAATATTAAAGATAGTTAAACCTCAAATTTGGCTACCTGTGGGTACAAGTTCAAAGAGTAGATCATACTCTAAAGTTAAGGCAAGAGCATTAGAAGACATTGATTTAAGGATATCTTCAACTAACATACTTGAAGGTGAAGTTGTATGCTTTACAGGTCAAAGCGATTATCCAAGAAACACTATGCAAGAAATAGCAATGAAAAATGGTGCTGAAATATCTAATAGTATTACCTTAAAGACGACCATGCTTGTAGTTGGCTTAAATTCTGGAAGCAAGTTAGATAAAGCACATGAAAAGGGTATTTCAATTATAGATGATACTGAATTTATGAAAATGTTACATCTAAAAGACATTGATATACTTGATTAAAATATTTAGGTGGTGTGTTTGTTGATAAATTTAAACGATACTGATAATTTTATTATCTTCTCTTCATTGACAGATAAAGTGAACAAACTAAGGGAATGGGATTTGATTGGGAAAAGAGATTACAATAAGCTTATTAGTGGAAAAAGTACAGAAATAAAGCCAATTTTATATAAGGGAGTATTTATACAAGGAGAAACCAATTGCCAAGTTGTTGGTTATACTACCAGAAAACTTATCATGGTATACATGAAATTGCTGTTATAGAAATAAACGGAAAAACTCACAAGATAAATCCTGTGTATTTAAAACAGATGCAAAGTAAAGATTTTAATATGTTTACTCTAGAAGAAGAATAATGTAATCTAAAAAAATTAACCCATCAATAATATTCTTTTTCCCTTCACTTAGTCTTTCTTTTCTTCTTTTTCTTTCCATAATAAATGGCCTCCTATGATATCTTAATTCTATCCATAGAAGGCTATTCTAAATCAATTTTACAGACTTTATTTCACAGGCGGAGATGCAAATGCTAATCACAAAAATGCACCACCTTCTTAGTATCTTTTTTCGATTTGGCATAGAGCCTCTAGAGACATAATACGTAGCCAAAAGCTAGCATTGCTACACAACTTTGGCTACTTAGAGAGAATTTTATCATGTCCCTTTCTCCATATAAAATCTATTAAAATTTGTGATACACTTTTTGATTGGTACAGTGGTACAACAGAAGTCACTTATAGTGCCTTCATAAGAATAAAGCTTATCTAAAAGTTCTTTCCAGATTCAGCTGACTAATTACATTGACATTACAGACCTTCTGTTTATCTTACTATCTGTAATTTTAGCAAAAGAAATCTTCACTATCTATTCGATAATTCTTTGAAGCTTACGATTTTTCTTACTTAGATTTTACTGTAACCATATTCTACTTGCTCGATTATATTAGGGTAACAGAGAAAAAGAGGTCACCTCCTTAGACACTTCCTCTTAGAAGTTTAAATATATTTTTTATACCATTAACACATAATCAATTTCTCGTTTTAAAACTCGTTCCTCTAGTTCGCTTAAATTTCTATATTGTTTAAATTTATCAATAGTTTCTTCTAATGTTTTATTATGTATTCTCATATACTCTGATAAACTTATATATAATTCTTTTTTAAACTTTTTATCTGAATACAACTCTTCATATCTATTTTTATCAAGTAATACACTAAAATAAGCCAATGTCGAATCATTTCTTATGTTTTTGTGGTTAGCTTCAAAATGTATCCTAAAAACATTATCTATTTTATTTTCTAGGTACATAATAATTTTCCAATCATTTATATGGTATATATTTTCTACTATCACCTCTCTATATTTTCTTGTTAATTGATATATTAATTCTGTTATGTGTCTATTTTTTTCTATAACTCTATACTTTACATATAATAAAAATTTGTTAAATATATTATTAATCAAAACCCTATTATCTATCTTTTCATCAAAATACTTTAGCTCCTCAATATAATAACTTATGTAATCTTCGTTCACCCAATCACGAATTAATATAAACTTAAATATATTTATATCTATCTTTTTTAATATTTCTTCAAATTCATAATTAATCTCTCTTTTTAAATTTTGAAAAATAAATTCATATTTATTTCTCATTCGATACTTTAATCTTGACTTATCTAATATAGATAATATTATTTCTAATACTTCAATCCTCTTTTTCGGTTTGCGAGCACCTGCTATAATATCCCAATAATAACTTTCAACTTTTTCTAAATCAGTTTCATATAATACTTCAAATGCGAATTCTACATCTTTTGACCACTTATACTTTTCTTCAAAGATTTTATATAAAGCCCATGAGATTTTGTACTCTTCTGATAATAAATTTAAAAGTTCTTTATATTTACATCTTTCTAAATCGCTTATTTTTTGATCATATAAATATAATATAAAGACTTCGTTTTTTAATTTTTCCGACTCTTCATTATATTTGTTTTCCCTTAACAACTTATATACTATATTACTTTCTAAGTTATCTATTTTTACAAAGTTTCTCATTACTTTTTCGAAAACATATTTAACAAATCCAGTGTCTTTACTCAATCTATTATTTCTTAGAATTTCCTCTATCAAACTATGAATAAATTCCCACGCCTCTTGCTTTTCTAACTTTATAAACTTATCAATTAAATTTATTCTAATATCATTCTCATTTTCTCTAAAATAATTAATTCTATATCTCAAATCAACTTTAAAGTTATTAAATTTACTTTTATCTAAATAACTTAAAGACAAAACATCTGCTAATAATCTTTTTTCTAAAATTTCTTTGATAGATATGTTTTCTTGTATCCAATTATATTTATTATTTAAAAAATCATCTAATTTTTCTCCAGTTATTTTATTGATAAAATCATCAATATAATTATTAAAGTTTGTATTAAAAACAACTTCCAAAAACTTTCCTTTTTCATCTTCTTTTATTTTTTTATATTCATTTGTTAATTCCTCAAAAAAATACTTTGTATCTTCTTTGTCATATAATAATCTTTCATATTTCCTAACTATACTTTGCTCAATTTTACGTTTTAAATATCTCATTTCATCTTCTTTAAATTTCATAGTATGGAATAGTTGTTCAACATTTCCCATAATTGCAAGTAAAATAGTTAAAGATAAAATTAAAAAGCTAAAAATTCCAGCATTTTTATAATATTTTTCAATGATATCTAATAAACCACTTAATAATTTAATAGACTCTAATACTTGATATATATATGTTACTTTAAAAACTATTCCACAGAGTTTTAGTGTCACTATCAAAAATACAAAAAATGTAGATTTAAAAATTCTAGATTTGAAAAATTGTATAAGTACTCTATCTTCTAAGTAAACTTTACTTTTGCTCTTTCCTAAATATATATCATTAACATTAAAATTGACCATAAATATCAACATAGTTATCAATGCCGTTATTCCACCAGTAACAACTCCTAACATTGTTAATGGATTTTTCACATACATATCTCCTATAGTATTTCCTTTTATCAACATAGCTATCAACGGAAATACCCCAATAAATGCCAACCACTTTGCATATATTTTCATTTTTAAATTAATTGTATTATATAGATTAAAGGTTAATAAAAATATACTATATAAAATCTTACTTTGAATCAAACCAATTCTATTGCTCACTAAAAACATTGCAACTAATTCCAATAAATATATAGCTATCTGATATTTGTATTGAAGAATTACATCTTTAACTTTAAATTTATAATAACTTCTCATATATGAACTTTCATTATATATATCATTACAAGTTAAAAATACTGCAGTGCCCATTATACTTACTAAGTATATATTCATATTAATCTTATATACTAGCAAATAAAATATAGCAATACTTATAACCTGTAATATAATCTCTCTGCATAAATATTTTACTTCACCTATTAACTTTTCCATTTAATTCTCCTTTGTATATTTTTATTAAACTCATATTTATGGTACAGTTTAGCATTCCTAATTCTAATGCTTTAATATAGATAAAGCGTGACAGTTATAATTGTTAGCTATTATTGTATATATTTTTTAGAAAATTAGACAAATTAATTATTTACTTACCATGTCTTGCGGAACATATACATTTTATTCCACTCTACAACCCCAGTATTGCCACCGCCACTATCTGCCTTTCCTTTATAGTCTTATTATAGCTCCATATGCATGTAGTGCACAAAAGGCTGAAAAGGAAACACCTCTTCAACCCATAATAATATTATTTTAATCCACTATATTAAGGCATTCAAGAAAATATCTCATATAAGTTATTTCCCTACTTATTATTCTTACTTGGACTAACATACCATTTTTAATATCAACTTGAGTACCGTCCTTTTTAGTCATAGTTGTTACTGGTATGTCACAAGTTGCTGTATAATAGCTGTTTCCTTGCTTTTGATCAATCTTAGCATCAGTACTTATATTACTTAACTTGGCTTTAAGAACACCATATTCACTTTGTGGCAAAGCTAAAAACTCTATAACTACATCCTTACCTTCTGATATTTCTGCAAAGCTTGAATTCTGTATATATGTATCTGCTACAAAAGCTGAACTGTTCTTTGGAATTATCTTTGCAAGCTCTGTGCCATTTTGGACAACATCTCCTACTTTAAGCTCATTACTTAAATTTATAACACCATCATACTCAGCCTTTATTGTAGTTGCTTCTACCTTAGCTACTGCTAAATCTAAATTAAGCTTTAATTCAGAGATGGCATTTTCTAAAGAACTAATTGTGCTATCTAACTGTGAAATATATTGTTCTTTGTAAGAATTACTTGTTGACACCGCAGTGGTTTCCTTTAACTTAATTTCATATTCCGCTATTTTGTTTCTCACTGTAAGCCTTTGATTATTCTTTAACTTAGTTATCTCTAAGTTTGTTGAATCTATCCTATCCTTTATAGTCTTTATATTACCCTCTAGGCTCTCTTTCTTCATCTGCACTGCTTGGTCCAATTGTCCTTGATTTGTAAGATCATTTAAGTCTTTTTCGTATTTATTAACAGTTGTTTGATCCTTCTGGATTTGATCTTTATAAGATTTTAATGTAATTTCATAATCTTCATATTGATAATACATGTAGTGAGCTTTATTAAAATAATTTTTCTCTTCTTCAATAGATTTTAAAAGCGTATTTAAATCGTTTATCGCATCCTGTATACTATTTTTTTGAACCTCAGTTGAATTAACCTGTGCATTTCCGCTTTCTAAATTTTTCTGATATAATTCATATTTCTTATAGTATTCACCTTCCACATCATCAGAGGCATTTAAATGATTTACACCATCCAAAATAGATGTTTTAAGCTTATTATTTACTGATAATTCTGCTTGCTTATCCTGTAGATTTTTCTCTAAAGCATTCTTTTGTAATGTTAACTCTTGTCCATTAACTACTAATAGAACATCACCTTTTTTAACCTCCATTCCTTCCTTCATATTTAAAGAAGTTACAATTCCAGCAGTTCCACTAGCCACCTTAAAGATTTCCTCTTGTGGTCTTACTACCCCTTGAGATTTTACTGTTATCTGCTTTTTAGCAAAACAAGACCAAGTTATTACCGTAGCTAATAAAGCAATTATTATATACATCATATATCTTGAAAATCCCTTTGGTCTTGCTTGCATTATCTCCCTAGAATCAGTTATATCATTTAAATTTTCTATTTTATACCTCATAGCTAACACCCCCAATTGAAGGTTCTATAGAAGCAGCTACTTCAACTTCAGCATCCGAAGTTTGTCCACTCCACAAGTTATAATAGTAGCCTTTTTTACTTAGAAGTTCCTTATGTGTTCCTACCTCTATTACCTCTCCTTTTTCCATAACATATATCTTATCGCATTTCATAATCGTACTTAATCTATGAGCAATTATTATAGTAGTTACATTTTCAGTACATGTTTCTATAGTCTTTTCTATGGCTTTTTCTGTTATAGAGTCAAGGTTTGACGTAGCCTCATCCATTATAAGAATTTCTGGTTTTTTCAAAAGAGCTCTAGCAATAGCTAATCGCTGTCTTTGTCCACCTGAAAGATTACTACCCTTTTCTTCTAACATAGTTTCGTATCTGGTAGGTATATCATTTATAAATTCATGAATGTGCGTCATCTTACATGCTTCTATAATTTCTTCAAAGGTTGCATCACAATTAGCAAACTCCATATTTTCCTTTATGGTGCCTGAAAAGAAAAAAGAATCCTGAGAAATATAAGAGATTTTATCCCTTAGAGCTTCTAGATTTATGTCTTTAATATTATAATTATTTATTATAACTTCACCTTTTTCTACTCCATAAAAGTTCATCAATAGCTTTGCTATAGTAGTTTTTCCAGAGCCACTTTCTCCTACTAATGCTACCTTCTGTCCTTTTTTAATGTTCATGTTTATGTTCTTTAATACTAATTGTCTAGTTCCATATCTAAAGTCTACATTTTTTAAAACTATATCTCCTAAAAGCGTAGAAGGATTAACCTTTTTATCCTCATTTACTGCTTTTTCTTTTTCTAAATCTAAAATTTCACCTAATCTATCAGCTGCAACCATTGCACTTTGTAATTCTGGTTGCAAATTAATCATTCTTTCTATCGGTTCTATAAAATAAGCTAGAAGTGCATTAAAGCTTATAAGTTCACCTACTGTTATCTCTCCTTTTAAAGCTAAATAAGCTCCCATCCAAAGAATACAGATTCCGAAGATTCCTTTTACAGTGTTTTTTAACGTTCCTTGAAGGTTATTTATATATCCATGTTTAAAAATGGACTTTATAAGTTTAATGAATTTCTTCTCAGTTTCTAAATTAACTTTTTTCTCTCCGTTATATGCCTTAACAGTTTCTATTCCTTCTATACCCTCAACTAAATAGGAAGTTAACATAGCGTTATCCTCCATAACTTTTCTATTTATATCTTCTAGAGACTTTTTAAATACAAATACTAAAACCATATATAAAACTATAGGAATAAAACATATCCAAAATAACTTTGGACTTTGCATATATAAGATAACTCCACCTGCAATAGCCATAACTGTATCTATCATCATAGTTAAGGTTGCCTGAGATATAGCATCTCTAATCTTACCTGCATCGTTAAATCTTGATATTATCTCTCCAACTTTCCTTGTTCCAAAAAAATTCATAGGCAAATCTATAACATGATTGTAATATCCTAAAAGCAGTGGTATATCTATATTTTGAGACATATGCATAAGCAATAAGCTTCTAAAAAATTCTGTTATTATCCTAAATATAATTAGACCTATCATTGCTAGAGATATAACCATCAAACTACTATCTAAATTATTAGGCAAAATATCATCTATTAAAAATTTAAAATAAAATGATCCCACTATCCCTAATATAGTAATGAGCATTGAGGCTATAAATATATTTATAAGTAAATTTTTCTGTACTCTAATTAATCCCCAGAATCTTTGAAATAATCCCTTTGTTTCATCACCCTTCTCAAACTTAGGTGAAGGTACCATTAAAATCAGTACACCTGTCCAAATTTTGAAGAAATCCTCTGGCGTATACTTAACCATTCCCTTAGCTGGATCTGCTATCAATATCTCTTTTTCTGTAACTTTATGTATAACTACATAGTGTAGCAATGAACCATCTATAATTACATGTGCAATTGCTGGCTTTGGATACTCAGAAAAAATATCTTCTGGCTTTGAAGCTTTAACTCCTTTTGCTGTGAAACCTAAAGTTTCTGCTGCTTTTATAAGTCCATAAGCAGAAGTCCCCTTCATATCAGTGCCTGCTGTTTCTCTTATTTTTGATATTGGTATCTTTAATCCATATTGTTTAGATATAGTAGCTAAACAGGCTGCCCCACAATCTTTGATATCATTCTGTTTTATGCAATGGTACTTCTTAAATAAATTCTTCATGTGTCCTCCAAAATTTCCTCTTTCTGAATTAATTATTTAGTAACTAAAACTTTAAAACTTCATACCTTAAAGTAATTAATAAACAGCCTATAGAAAAATAAAGTGAAAAAAGCCGTCGAATTCATTACTGAACAATACGGCATTTTTTAACTCATCATAATCATAATCATAAGTCTTAGATTATCGAAAGATTGGACTTTTATTAATTACTACCTAATTTATTAAAAGCCAAAGATATTGAAATCAATCCTAAAGCTATAAATATAAATATACATCCTCTAACTTTTAAATTACTTACAAAATAATAGATGGATGTAATTATCGATATTACCGAAAATATAGCAAACACTACCCATGTTTTTTTCATAATGAACCTCCATATCGTACTAAGTTTATAAACTACATCTACTTACAATTTTCCTTATACGCTCTTATAAATAAAAAAATTGATATGGCTAAGGTTCCTATAAATGATATCAAAGAAACCTTATAATGAGGTTTACTAATAAAAAACATAGTTATATTAATAATTGAAAACATCAAAAAAATGATAGCTCCTACAAGTAAAGTTCTTAGCTTCAAAACTAGTACCCCTTTGATATATATTATCTTAATTTGTAATTGAATGATAAATTTTGACAACCATCATTTTATACTCAACGCTTCTTTCTTGAAAACAAAAAAATAGTAAGGATAATTGCTAACATGGAAAATCCAAATATTGTTCCATATTTTGCACTAAACCTAGCTGATATTACTCCTATACCTGATAGCGTAATCAATGACAAAAATGATATTACAGTTCTTATATTGTTACTCATACATCAACCTGCAAAATACTCATATCCACATCTCCAACTTCTACAATGTTAACACCTAGTACCATAGCTATGACTACGCACCCTACATTAATAACTACAAATCTATTCATTTAAATTCTTTTTAACCATATTTATTATATAATGAGGACCTGTTACTATTTCGACATTCCCATTACAAATAACTTTAGTATTGTTCCCAGCAATCCATTTATTGATATTTTTCTTTGTATAAAAAGAATCAGTTTTTTCATCATAAATCATATTATTATTTATTAAAGTATTTTTAATCTCATCAACACTTATATTTTCTTTATTTACTGTATAACTTTCAAATCTATAAAATCTCTCGAAATATACTCCCATAAGCAAAGAAAATACTATGATGCCTAAAGCTCCAGTAACTAAGAATACAGATACTAAAGAATCAATATTCAATGTCGCAATTACCTTAAATCCTATTACACCAATAAGGCACATCAATAATGTTATAACTAAAACAATCACACATTTTATATAAATATCAAATTGCATAATAACCACTCCTTAATATTTCTATAGAGGATTTAAATTTACCATGGCTATGTTAAATTTAAATCCTCTATAAAATTAGACTATTTTTTTATGCTGGCTCATATAATCCAATTACACCACCAATAGTTGCTCCAACTAATGCAGTTTTGGCAACTACTTTCCAATCATAATTACCAGTATATAATTCATAACCACAAGCTCCTAGTCCGCCAACACATCCACCAATAACCGCTCCAACAGCACAACCAAACAATCCACCGCCATTACATTCTGTCGTTTCATTTTCTGTCATTTGATAAAATTGATTATAATTCATAATATCTCTCCTTTATTATAGCAAAAACATTTATATCTATTTAATATTTTTTATTTATTGGAGCTAGGCTTAAGTTATGACCTAACCCCCAATATATTACTGGAAACCAGATACAACTTATAAGTTGTATCTACTTGCAAATTTACGCATGGTCTATTGCTATATATACACCTGCACCGAGAGCACCACAGAATATACCGCCTAGTACAGATCCAGCGTTAGCTCCACCAATTGTGCCTATACCTGGACAAACAGCTGTTCCTATTGCAGCTCCAATTACAGTACAGCCAGCAGTAACAACTCCACACCATACCCAATCCCAATCAGACATTCCACCATTAATAAATTCTATTTCATCAATTCTTAAATCTGTAAAATTTTCATTAACCAATAAATTCATTTCATTCTCTCCTCAATCTTAAAAAATATTTATAATAAACTCCTTTGGGCCCATAAAGAAGTTATTACCTAAACGATATTTGGATTTAATCCAATATACATATCTACATGTAACTTGTCCATTTCCTCGACACTTTTAACTTCATTTATCGTAACATTATATAAAGAAGTTATTGGTTGAAGATTGTTTTCTTTAATATATTTTTGTACACCCATTACAGTTTGTTGTATACCTGCTGGATTCCCTATATGCGAAACCTTTAACGCATTAACTAGTTTAAATTCTTTTTTTACTTTATATGTATCACTAAAAGGCATATTTCCTTCCAGTGGAATAAGCACTTCAAAATCCATAGTTGGAATCATCGCTTGATTAACTGAATATGTTGTTGTTATTGTTGGTCCATTTTTCTTTAAGTTATTTTTATTTAGAAATTCTTCAATCTTTTTCATTTCTTCTTGCAATTCTGCTTGAGTTAATGTTTTTCTAAAAGAAAGGAGATTTTTAAAACTTATTTCATTATCTAATGTTATCATTTTATATTACCCTCACTTAATTCATTTTTCCTGACTCTTTTGTTCATATTTCCAAATCATTATCGTCTGTATTAGTGATTATATGTGTTCATAATTTTTTAGTCAATTATTTTCATTTGATACATTTATATATAATATTACAAACTTCTATAATGACTACATAGTCATCACTAACCTTCGACATATAACTCAATAAAAGTTAATTCTTTAATGATACTTGTTCGTATTTAAACGTATCCATTTCATTTTATATTTGAAAAATAGTTTTTTGTTAATTTCTATTTACATGAAACTCTTGGACTCTAAAAAAACTTCTTCAGCTGTATCTCCGTTCTTATCTAGATAGCTACTTTTAATTTAATTACATTTTTGATAGTTCTGCTAAAAGTGCATACCCTAAGAAAAAAATGTACACCCCTCAAACTTTCCGAAAAACATATACTGAAAGTGTTGTAAAAACAGATTGAATTCCTTGAAAATACTGGTGTTTTCAAGTGTCTTGCAGTACAATATATGTATCAAAAGTAATTTTTAGGTGGTGTAATTACGGTATATATAGTAGATCAAAATAATTTATTTGCTAAAGAACTTATTGATATTGATAGTAGTAAGACTATTCAACAATGAGCTTCTATTCTTGCTGCTGCACTTTACGCCATAGCTTAATTAAAAATAGAGCAAAACATATACTTATTTTCAAGAATATGTTTTGCTCTCTATGCAAAGGAGAAATATTATGAATCAAAAAAAAGTATATATAAATATTTTTGTAGTTCTGTATGCTTTACTAGTTCTTTTGTACTTTTTAGGTAACTACTTTCATAACGATTTGGTGCTAGAATCTAAATAGTACAAATTAAAATGAGAAAATCCTATATAGAAAAAATATGATACAATACTGGTATTGTATCCAAGGAGGATCTCATTATGGCAAAACATTTAGACAAACAGTTTAAGATTGATGCAATTCAATATTATCAAGATCACAAAGAATTAGGACTAGTGGGGTGTGCTAAGAATCTTGGCATTAGTCAGCAAACTCTTTCCAGATGGCAGAAAGAACTGCGAGAAACTGGCGATATAGAAAGTCGTGGATCTGGCAATTATTCTTCCGATGAGGCAAAAGAAATTGCTCGTTTAAAACGTGAATTACGTGATACTCAGGATGCTCTTGATGTATTAAAAAAAGCCATCAGCATTCTGGGAAAATAACAGAAGCTCTTTACCTAGAAGTTTCTGAAAAGACGGAAGCTGCCATGAAAGAAAACCGCCAGGTTTCCGTCTCTGGAATGCTGAAAATATTGGGTGTTTCACGGTCTGGTTATCGTGCATGGCAGAAACATATGCCTTCTGATACGCAAAAACGTAAGGAGGCTGTTAAAGTAAAAATTAAGGATATTTACGATGATTCCAAACAAAACTATGGTGCACCCAAAATTGCAAAAAAGCTACAACAAGATGGAGAAATCATTTCTCAGCGTACTGTTGGCAAGTATATGGAAGAACTAGGAATCAAGGCTCAATGGATCAAACCTTGGACAGTAACAACCAAAGATTCTGATTTCAGTAATGAACTTCAAAATATTCTTGATGAACAATTTAACCCTGAACGCCCAAATGCCGTGTGGTGTAGTGATATCACTTATATTTGGACAACAGACGGGTTTGTTTATCTAACCAGCATTATGGATTTATATTCAAGGAAAATCATCGCATGGACGCTTTCAAAAACTCTGGAAGCAGCATGTGTAATAGAAACAATAAACAAAGCCAAAGCAAGACGAAATACTGAGCAACCACTTATCTTGCATAGTGATCGAGGAAGTCAATACGTTTCAAATGAATACCGAAAAGCTACTGAAACAATGCAACTAAGCTATTCTAAGAAAGCCTTTCCATGGGATAATGCTTGCATCGAATCCTTTCATTCCTTAATCAAAAGAGAATGGTTGAATAGATTCAAAATCTGTAATTACAGACAATCATATCGTCTAGTATTCGAATATATTGAAGCCTTCTATAATACACAACGTATTCACAGTCATTGCGACTATATGTCGCCAGATGATTTTGAAAAGCTGTATGAAAAAGCAAAAAAGGAAGGAATGCTATTGGCGAGTTAAGATGAGGATAAACTTCTCATTTTAACTTGTACTAAATCTTGACATAGGACCAATTTTATATTCTTATGTGTATGTGGATTAAGTATTATATTTATATTATTTAATTTAAATACTTTTAATAACTTTCTTAAAAGTCGTAATTCTTCACTTAACACTAGAATATTACTAGTCGTAGTTATTCCTGTACTTATACTTCTATTTTTTATATATGCATTTTAAAATGGATATATATTATTCTAAAATTATAGGACTTAGCTAGTGGTTAGTTATAGTCAGTTCATTATACTTTCGTCTTAAGACTTCTCTCAAATTAATTACGCTAAAAAGTGCACACCCCAAGAAAAAAATGCACACCCCTCAGACTGTCCGAAAACCTCACAAAATAAAAGAAGCTTTATTAGTAAAAAACACTTATTAAAGAGTGATATTACCTACAAATACGAAAAAATGCAGGCTTTTCTCTTATGTAGCCTGCATTTTTGATATTAAATCATTTACCCCTATCATATTTATTGCACGTTTCATATTATAGGCTAAAAATGACAATGACAACTCAGCGGTAGTTTTCATATTTCCTTTTAATAGCAAATATGAACTATCGCACCATCGTTTTATTGTACCAAACGGATGCTCCACAATAGATCTTCGCATTCGTAATTTCTTTTTATCTGGTACAAATATTATTCTTACTTTTCTTGTAGAAAAACAAATAGTTTTACTTGATTTTTTCTTTGCTGAAATTTTAGGCTCAGATTTCTCTATAGTAATAGTTTTCTTACCAGCAAAGAATTTAGATTTTACAGTATCTTTGTTTTCAGGGAATTCCACTACTTTAAAAGCTGCTATTGTACATTTGCATTTACAATTACGGCAAGCTAATTTGTTTGCATATCTTACTTTACCTTTTACGATTGCCTTTTGTTTTAATATATTCCCCATTGGACAAGTTACTACATTGGTTTGTCTATCTCGAATGAAGTTCTCATTAACTTCGATAATAACTTTTTCAATGCTTTCAGTATTGTTCTCTACTGGCTCTTTTTCTATAACTTCTTCACTAATGATATATTCACCAGGCTCTATAATCTCCACCGATATTTTGTAGTATTCATATGCTTTTGGAATTATGCCACTTTCTAAGCATTTTTGAATATCCTTAGATGAGTTTGAATTTCTTATTTCATCTGTAATCTGATTTTCTTTATAATCTATATCAAAACTATAATTTTCTTTATTATCTAATAGATGAACATTGGGTATTATACCATTCTTTAAGCTTTCTAAAATATCTGCTTGCTTCCTATATCCTTTATCAGCAACTACTTCTAAAGTTTCAACCTCCATAGCTTTCTTTGCAACTTCAGCCATAGGAACAAGAAGACCAATATCGTTACAATTATTTGTAACTGCAAAATCAGCTATAAGATGGCTTTTACTATCTACTGCTGTTTGTACATTATAGCAAACATCTAACTTACCATTGTTTTTCATAAGTCTTGATTCTGGATCTGTTATAGATTTTTGAGTAACATCATTTTCTTTCATTTCTTGGAGATAAGAATTGTACAAATCTTTCCTTGTGTTTAATTTCTGAATTTTATTTTCTAGCTGCTCTTTTGTATATTCTGTGCTATTTCCATCCTCTTTATCACATTTATCCATTTCTTTCATAAATTCAGCTATATTTTCATCTATCCATTTCAATCGATCATTAAGTTTTGAAGCAGTATAATTCTTATCTTTTGCATTGACTGCTTTAAACTTACTTCCATCAATAGCAATAAGTTCTTTAGAATATAAATTCATTTCTAGGCATAGTTTAACGAAAGCCTTAAATACATTTTTAAGAGCTTTTGCGTTATCTTTCCTAAAATCTGATATAGTTCTAAAATCAGGAGCAAGCTTTTTTAAAAGCCACATTAATTCAACATTTCTACGGCATTCAATCATTAACTTTCTTGAAGAACGAATTTTATTAAAGTAACCATAGATATACAACTTAAGCAAATCTTTTGGATTGTAGGCAGGTCTTCCTTCTCTAAAAGGATTTGTTTTAGCAAACGCAGCTTTTTCTAAATCTAAGTTCTCGATAAAAACATCAATAACACGCACTGGATTATTATCACTAATGTATTCATCTATTGTTTCTGGAAATGCTGTTACTTGTCCTCTATTTTGACCTACTATATATCCCATAATTGTACCACCTAAAAATTACTTTTGATACATATATTATACTGTAAAACCATCGAAAACACTAGTATTTTCAATGGTTTCAATCTATTTTTTACAATACTTCCAGTATATGTTTTTCAGACAGTCTGCCCTCTATTCTAAAATTCATAGGGGTGTGCATTTATTCCACTTATCTTCCATATCCCAAGCCTAAAATCTCATTTTTAACAACTTATTTCTCTCCAAAAAACACTGAAAGCCCTTGAAATCAAGGACTTTGCATTGTATCAACATTTAAGTGATTATTTGTCTAATCACTTAAATGTTGATACAATTTAGCGACCTTTTTAATTGGAGGTAGTATTTTTGATATCGCTAAATTGTTTGAATATCGCTAAAAAGTGTATTTCCTTCTATAGTGAATTCACATTCTTTCGTTTTATATTATTATGATTTAAAACCACCAGTATTTAAATAAAACATATCCCGTTGAACTTCATTATCATATTCTTCTTTATACATTTCAAATAATTCATCTTTCTTATCAAAATATGACCCACTAGACTTTTTTAACTTCTTCTCTATAACTCTAGCATTATGAATTCTACATAATGGGATAAAATAATCTAGCATACTAATACGAAAATACTCAAACATATTATCATAAAAATCCTCATTGCATTTTTCTGAAAATTCATGCAATGCTAGGAGCCAATCAATAACTTGATCATATAGATATCTATTCTTAAAATCTTTTGTTCCTACTGCATTAATCAATAATCCCCAAATACACATATTATCAAAGCTATCTTTTTGTTTACATTGTTCACAATTGATTTCCTTGTCAACATAGCTAGTCACACTGTTACAATCACACTTTTTCCTAAATAAATATGGAAAGAACATATTAATCAACTCGTCAAAAGCAATTTTTTCATTTCCAATCAATTCAAAAGCTTCACTTATAGATATTTTCTTAGCAAATCCATTTTGATTTTCAGATACTTCTCTAGTAAAAACCTCATTATACGCATCATTAAAAATTCGTCTCCATGTTGCATCTAGAGTACTTCCATTAAATCCAAGTATGTAACTTTGCAAGTTTGTTCTAATTCTCCATCTAGTTCTTGCAGCAGAACTAATAAAAACTATTTTAGAACGTTCCGTCGCTTTTGCAATAAGTTGACGTAAAAACAATATAAAATCATCTTTGTTATCTATATTTAATTTATTTACTATTTTATTAATATTAATATATTCATCGCCCAAATGCTCTTTATCTACTATCGATGAAAAAATCGATTCAATGGTTATTACATTTATTTCGTTATAAAATTCTTCATTTTCCGCTATTTTACTACAATAAGGTCCAAATCTTTTTCTCATGACTTCAATTCTTTTTTCAGCAAGTGATTTATGAATATTATTACGCTTTAATGTAGTTAAAATAGTATGACTTCCAAAAAGAAAATCCATGACTTTTCCGTTGAGTTTTGGTTTTGTCTCAATCAATTTATCAAGAGATAAGAACCACTTCTCATGCCCCTTTAAAAAATTATACTCATGATCATCAATATGAGTTCCAATAATATATGACATAATATCTGGACGTTGAGTATATAGAACTTTTAATGCTGTACTAAAATCATTTGAAGCCCCAGAATGTAAAGCTTCTACAAAAAAAACGTTAGAAATTTGAGGATAATCTACATTAAAAATTCGATTATATCTTTCAACTAAAACACTTTCTGTACTTTGTTGATCATGGTCTAAACCATAAGTGTCAATTAATGTTATTTTTTCTATCCCCATCCTTTTGAATATAGTATAAAAGTTATCACAAATAATACTAGATATTGATACTTTGGATATCAATCCAGTATATGATTGTTTTTTACCATCTATTCTTAACACTTTTAAGAATAACTCTAAATGATTTTTTGTTTCATCTGTAACATCAAATTCTATTATTGGATTACTACTTTGAACAAAATTTACTTTGCGTTCTTCTAAATCTGCCCCTACATATGACATAATAACTTTATATACTTCTCTAAACATAAAATTAAGTAGAGTTTCAAAAATATTCTCATCTGTTACGTCAATTTTAGACTCATTACTTGGGATATTAATATCTACATTTTGTTTATAATTTTTTCTAAATATGTTTTCAAAACTCTGATTTTGAACATCTGTATCAAAATAAGGAGTGCTTTTTAAATTTTGTTTGCACAAATCAATTAAAATTTCACAAACAGTATTAAATAACATATTAAGCTTTTCCACACATTTTCCAGAATCTAAAAAACTAAACTCCTCAAAACTAAAAAAATCATCTGTGTTTATTATAGCATTTTTAAAATCTATTGAATAATCCTCATCATCAAGTTGTTCTGCAATCCAATCAAAAGTAATCTTTTCTATCGTCTTATCTATTTCTGACAATTTTATTAATGACTGATTTGTTCTAATATCAGCAAATTTGTTTTCATCATAAAATAATATATTTGCCTTTGGTACAATATCATCTTCAGAGGTGATAAAACAATACTCTGAATAAGAACGTGTTGTTTGTCCTTGACCTTCAGAAGATATATATTCTGGATATTTACTAAAGGATTTAATAAACGCAGATTTTCCAGCAGCTGATTTCCCAATAACCGCTATTGATATATTTGCAGATTTTTCTATCATCTTACATTACCTCTTTTCAATTTATCTAAATGCATGCGTGTCATAGTATCAAATATATACTGTGCAAAAGTGTTGATATTTTTTAGTAGATTATTGGTGTTTTCAACTTCATAGTTGTTAATATTTTTATAAATTGAATCAATTTGGCTCATCATTTCAACATAATTAAAATTGCCATCATATAATTCATGAATTGCATCTGATAACTTTTTTATTTTTTCACTCGAATTATATTTTTCAGGATGTATGAAATAAAAATCTCCTATTAATGATGAATGCTCCCAAGGAATCTGTCCAAATTGAAATTGACTATATAGTTCCTTTCTTACTTTTTTAAAAATATCTTCTATCTTTATACGTTCATTCTGAATCGTTTCTGCTAATATTTTAGTAAACGGCCCATTTTCACCTCTTCCATCTTTAGCTACAGATCCTGGAGATGTTGAATAAGATATAAATGTACCTTGTTTTCCATTAAAAATTGTCTTATTTGAATTACCTCTTATTTTCCCTTGATCTAATACTATAAGTTCTTTTCTACAACAATCCATAATTATAATACTAATAAAATCTTTTTCTCTATTCATCTCATTAATTATAGGAGTAATATCATAATATGTTTTTAAAGTATCATAATCAATATATTCGCTTTCTGGTTTTTTTGCATCCTTTGGAATTATATATTGCTTACCTGAAACTTCAACACCGTGGCCAGCAAAATATAACAATCCAACCTTTGCATTATATAATTCTCTTTTAAATTCATAAATTACATTTCTTAATTCTTCCATACATAAATCCATATGCTCTTTAACCGAAAAGTTAGCATACTCTAAAGATTGAGCTATTAATTCCATATCATTAATAGGATTGTTTAATTGATCCCAAGCATTATAATTATTTATTCCAATACAACAAGCTATTCTTTCCATATTTTCCTCACATAATTTAATGTTGCCTTTATAATAGTACTTTATTGTTAATATTATAAAACTTAATTCTATATTAATATTCCTTACAATTATACACCATTTTACATCATTTTAACATTAGTTCATTTCGGCAAATTCACCTCAATTTCAACAGAATGAAAAAACACCCACAAAGCCAGCTTCTCCCTAAGCCAACCTTGTGGGTGTTTTAACTAAACATTAGATATCATCCTTAAATGAAAAAGTTATTCATTCTCCAATATTTGCGTTTTTTTTCAATAGTACCTTTCGAAATTTGCATATCAAGAAAATATTAAAAATAAATTCTTATTTCTAAACAAGCTTTTGCATTTATAAACTAAGTTTTATGAATTTTCCTCCAAATTATTCCATTGATGAAATACCTTTAAAGTAGCATGATATTTAGTCCCTGGTTCACGATACTTTTCAATATTTATATTATCAGTAACTAATTGACGGATTTCCTCGTGATATAATTTCTTAAAACGTACTTTGTCCACTTTTCCATCATTATATTTAGCACAAGCTTCATCATATGCATTTAAATAATCTTCTTTTGCTGAATCTACTATAGATTTCATAATTGCATTATCCTCTTCTTTGCTCAACTGAGAAGCTTTATCTTGAAATCGGCTTCTTGCATCTGAAATCAATTGTCTTATTTGCATTTCTACTTGTGCCATTTGCATATCATTAGCCATTTTTTGCATATCTAGAGCCGATTTTGTTAAATCATTTGCCGTAGAAGATAATTCGTTTCCTTTTGTAGCAGAATGATAACTCACGCATAGTGCGATAACACTAACAATAATAGCTATTCCTGTAAGTATTTCTGTTACCATATGTACTTCCTCCTATTTCTGTTTACTAGAAACATTATTTTGTACTAAATTTACTAGTTTTAAAAATTCACTATTATCTGATTCAAAAAGTAAGAACATATCTGTTTTAGGGTCATATCCATTTGCTTCTAAACACATAAATAGAAAATTCATTTCTTCTTCGGATAAACTTTCTTCAATTATTATCTTCTCAACTTCAGAAGTTTTATTATCATTTAAAAGTTTTTTTAATTCAAGTGAAAATAGGTATATTTTCTCCTTATTCAATATTGCCACCTCTCTTTCAATAAACAAATTTAACTTTTGTATACACAAACTTACTAAAATATAAGTTTTTCATGCCCTTACAAAGTAATTCGACAAATCAATATAGTGTGTATATTATACTAATAATTATATAATTTTACATTAAGTCAGTAAACAACTTCCTGTTTCCAAATTACCCTCATTTTCAACAAAATAAAACATACCCACAAAATCAGCTTCTCCCTAAGCCAACCTTGTGGGTGTTATCTTAAATCCTTAAATATTCCATTCTATTTCCATACCATCCTTAAATACAAAAGTTATTTGTTCTTTAGTATTTACGATTATTTTTTCAATAGTACCTGTCCAAAGATTCTCATCAAATTCTATAATTAAGCTTTCTCTTTGCTCAAGTTCTTTTATAAAAGCTATACTACTTTCATGCTTAGCACTTCTCTCCAGTCTCTTTTCATCAATCTCTTCAAGACCTTTTTTGATATTCTCATATCTTTCTGCTAAAGCCTTGTATCGTTCTTCATACTCATCTTGGTTTAATGCACTGTGGGCATTCTCCTCAACACATTTTTTAAGCATTTCAGAAATAACCTCTAACTCACTTTGAAGCTTAAAGCTTTCCTTATCTAGCTTTGTGGTATCTGTTAAGGCTTGTATTATTCCTTCATAGCTTGCTAAAATATCTTGTTTATTTTCAATTATGCTATTAAAGACTTCAACAAAAGCTTGTTTTATCTTATCCTCATAGAGATGAGGCGTACCACACTTCTCATTATTTTTAAACTTAGAATTACATTGCCAAATAGTTCTTCTATATTTACTTGTGGAATGCCATACCTTGCTACCGTAAAAGCTTCCACACTTGCCACAAACAATCTTTCCTGAAAAGCACCCACTACTTGTTTTATATCCTTTTGCATCCTTTCGCTTTTTAATCTCATGCTGGACTAAATCAAACACTTCAGGAGTAATTATTGCAGGATGGCTATTTTCTACATAATACTGTGGAATTTCTCCTTCATTAATTTTCTTTTTCTTTGTTAGAAAATCAATAGTAAAACTCTTTTGAAGAATAGCATCCCCTTTATACTTTTCGTTCTTAAGAATACTAGATACCGTACTAGCTTGCCAAATCTCTTTTCCTCCTGGTGTTGGAATCTTGCTTAAAGTTAAATGCTTCGCAATTCCTGATGGAGTTTTTCCTTCAAGAAACATTTTATAAATCATCCTTATAACTGCAGCTTCTTTTTCTACAATTTTAGGTAATCCATCTTCACCCTTTTCATAGCCAAGGAATTGTTTGTACGGAAGACTTACTTTTCCATCTGCAAATCTTTTTCTTTGTCCCCAAGTAACATTCTCACTGATTGACCTACTTTCTTCCTGTGCCAAGGAGCTCATTATCGTAATTAATAATTCTCCCTTACTATCCAAAGTATAGATATTTTCTTTCTCGAAATATACTTCAACACCTTTTTCTTTAAGCTGCCTTACTGTTGTGAGTGTATCTACGGTATTCCTCGCGAACCTACTAACGGACTTTGTTATTATAAGGTCAATCTTTCCACCTAGTGCATCTGCAATCATTCTATTAAAACCATCACGTTTCTTTGTACTAGTTGCTGAAATGCCCTCGTCTGTATATACCTCAATAAAAGACCACTCAGTGTTTGATTTAATGTACCTTGTGTAGTAATCCATTTGAGCCTCAAAACTTGAAAGCTGTTCATCGTTATCTGTAGAAACTCTCGCATAAGCAGCTACCTTTTTCATGGTAACCACTCCTGAAGTTGCTGGTGTAAATCGTCCAACTATTGCTGGTATTACTGTTACTGCTCTTGCTGTAGCCAAAGTTAACTCCTCCCCTCTATATTTTTAAGGCTTCTTTCTCTTGCCTTTTCCCTAGCCTCAATACTCCAACCTTCGCTACGTGATTTATATTTCCATTCCTTTTTTAATGTAGTTCCATCCATAAAAACAAAAACCAATGTATTCTGCTCTGGTACTTGTAGTTCCTTTATCTTTTCTTGAAATATATCTTCATCAAATTCCTTTAATCCTAAAACCTCTGTCGTTACAGATATTAAAATCTCCTCAGGTATTTGCTTTGAATGGCAACTATCTTTACCATATTTTAAATGAGTAGAACAATTCCACGAAATTCTTCCTCTTGTATTCTTATGCCTATAGTTTTTTCCGCATATTCCACATACAATTATGCTAGTGAAAGGATATTTTACTCTAGTATTATCACGTGTATATTTTTCAACATTTTTACTCATAATCTCCTGTGCCCTTTGAAAAGTTTCTACATTTATAATTGCTGGATGAGTTCCCTCTGCATAATACATGGGAAGATTTCCTTTGTTTATCACTAAGGTCTTTGTTAAATGATTTTTTACATATTTTTTCTGAAGCAAGGCATTACCTGCATACTTCTCATTTTTTATAATATTTGCAACTCTCTCTGAGTTCCAAATACCGCCTCTTATTTTAGGTACATTCATATCTCTTAGTTTCTTAGCTATAAGAGTGCACCCTATTCCCTCTATATAATCATCAAAAATCATACGGACAATTTCTGCCTCTGATTCATTAATTTCAATTTTTTCTTTTTCAATATGATATCCGTACATAAACCTTAAATTTATAAGTTCACCAGCTTCAAAGCCTTTTCTTATTCGCCACTTACAGTTTTCACTAACTGACCGACTTTCTTCTTGCGCAAAAGAAGCGAGGATAGTAAGCATCAGCTCTCCATCCCCGCTAAGACTGTGAATATTTTCTTTTTCAAAATACACATCAATATTTAAGCTTTTTAGTTCTCTTACTGTTTCAAGCATTGTAACAGTATTCCTTGCCAATCTAGATATGGACTTTGTAATTACCATATCAATATTACCACTTCTACATTCATTTAAGAGTCTTTGAAATTCTGGTCTAATCTCCTTTGTTCCAGTAAGTGCTTCATCTGCAAAAACTCCTGCATATTCCCATCCAACTTGCTTTTGTATTAAATCACTATAATAGCTGACCTGTGCTGAAAGTGAATGGAGCATTGCATCCTTCCCACTTGATACTCTTGCATAAGCAGCTACACGTTTCTTTCTAGGCATCTTTTGTATTAAAGGCTCTATTTTTCTTATGTTTCTTGTCATGATATCACTCCCTTCAGCTACCAATGTTAACTCTAATGTTGATACATAGCAAGTTAATAAGAGCTATAATCCACCGACAATAGGCTTATATTTCTTTATCAGCATAGTGTCAATTTTGCTATAGTCCTTTTCATTTATTAATTTTCTAGAAAGCATAACTTTAGCAATAGCGATAGAAACCCTATAATTTTTTTCACATTCAAATTGCTCCTTAGTCATTTCGAACCTCCGCTTTCTCAAACCGATAATTTATATAGCAGCTATGACCACAAAATTTACGTTCCTTATTACCATAGCTTTCAAATTCCTTTCCACAGCCTAAACACTTTATTTTATAAAAAGCCTTCTTATTATATAGGACTTCATTATCTCTCCACCATGACCTACGACAAATATCTGAACAGAACTTCTTACGATGACCTTTCGTTCCTTGTTCTAATGGCTTGCCACAATTCTTACATACTGTATAAAGGTCTTCTTCCTTATCTGGTTTGGCAACTTTATTTATGCCTAAATTATTACGTCTACAGTATGATTTTATTGTATTTTCAGATATGCCAAGTATAATTGCAATTTTAGAATAGCTATTTCCATCCTGCCGCATCTTTTTTATTTCTTCCTTCTGATTACTTGTCATTGCTCTCCCTCCATAAAAGAAAAAAAGAGCCACTCTATAACTCATCTGTACATAAATAAAAATTGTTTACTTTCTATATTATATATATTGAATATAGAATAGGCTCTTTTAAAAATATTTCTACTTATTAAATATCATAATTGTTGCATCAAAGCCTGCTGCTTTTAATCTTTGAAGTTGACTATCTGCATTTTCTTTTACTGAATATGAACCAACCATAACTCTATAAAGAGTTTGTCCATTTGTTTGTGCTAATGAAGCTGGAGGTGTTGGTACTACAGGCTCTATATAATTAATTCCTAACTGAGATAGTATTGCTTTTGCTAAGGCTTTAATAATATCGTTTCTTCTAGAATCAAAAATACTATTGTCATTAGAGTTATCGATGAACCCTACCTCAACTAATACTGCTGATGCCCTAGTTTCTCTAAGCACATGAAAATCTTCTTCCTTAACACCTCTGTTGTAAAAGCCTATTGCTCCTAGTGAAGCTTGTATGCTTCTAGCTAAGTTCTTAGACTTTTCATCAGTATTTATATAAGTGTAGGTTTCAACTCCCTTAGCTTGTTCTGGCATGAAAGCATTTCTATGAAAGGATATAAAATAGTCATAGTTATTTCTATTTTCAAAGTTACTCCTATCATTTAAACTTACTGTTGCATCAGAAGTTCTTGTTTCATCTACAACAACTCCATGCCTTCTAACTTCTGAAGCTACTGCCATACCTAAACTTAATACATCGTTAGATTCCTTTCTCCCATTGTAGCAAGCACCACTATCTTCTCCACCGTGTCCATAATCAAAACATAATCTAGCCATTATTTTTCTCCTCCTTGTTTAGCTGTTCTAAAATATCTTTAAGTTTTTGTGGTATTGGTAATCCTATCTTTGCTGTGTTTTCTATAATGCTTATCCCTTCATTGGAGACATAGAAAAAAAGAACAGCAGTGCGAATAGCACTACCGCTCTTAATCAGATGAACATCTATTATATTTCCTATACCCACCATTAGAAATATTAAAACCTTTTTAAATATTCCTCTAAATCCAATCTCACTAGATAGCTTTTTCTCTAGCACTGCTACCATGAGGCCTGTAATATAATCAATTGCAACAAAGGTAATCAGCGCATACATAAAGCCATCAACTCCTCCCAAAAACCAACCAATATAACCACCTATAGTAGCAAATACTGCTTGAGAAATGTTTATTACATTCTTCATTTCTTGGCCTCCTCATCTTATGTGTTATAAAGTTTTGTACTTAAACTTATGTCATTATAAACACTGATTCCTCACCTCTTTCATTGTTATTTCAACTGTTTCTTTAATGTTTTAATTTCTCTATTTTGATTGTCTATTAACTGCTTTAACTCTTGGATTGCCTTACTAAGGTAAGGAATTATTGTTGTTTGATTAGGAATATAAAAATCTGAAACCTCTCCATTAGCAGCTTCTTGTGGTACAGTTATTACCCATTGAGGATTAATCTCCATAAGCTGTTGAGAAATATATCCCACATCAAAATGCTTTAAGCCAGCTTTGTAATCAAAGTCATAATGCTTGATCTTCATAATTTTATCGAGAGCTGTTTTATCAGTTTCTTCAATGTTCATTTTATAGCGCTTATCTGAATCCCAATAAGTAAGTCCTTTTGCTCCAAATATTGTTGAAACCTCAATATATCTTTGAACTGCAGGATTTATACATCTCATGGATGTCATAGTGTTATCAGAAGAGTACAACATAACCTGTCTATTAAGTTTTACGGCTGCTGCTGTTATATCCAATACACCTTGACCTAAAGTTGAACTTCCTCCTGATGATATTATTCTGCAGTCGTAATCACTTGGTGTACCACTACTATGAAAATCCAAATAAGGTGTGGTAGCAATATCTGTTGGACCAAGCTCTAACCCTGAATTATAAAGCATATCAAAACCTAACTTTATTCGAGCTGATGAGTTTCTATAAACTAATATATTTTGGTTCTCAATGCTTAAATAGTCTGTTGTATTAGATGTTTTAAGTAGAGCACCTGTAATTGTTCCACCAGAAATTCTACTAGCGTTCATTGTTCCAGTTGTAATATTTCCAGCATTTATAGTTGTTTGACCTGGCGTAGATAAGCTTGTAAAAGTAGCATAACCTGTCAAATCAATTTTACTTGCTTGTATCTTTATTGCTTCTGCACTTTGATTAATTGCTGACATAACTCCATTCACATCAACCTTTAGTAATATATCTTGAGAATTTTGTTTTATTGTACTTTCAGCAACATTAATTCTATTTACTATTCTACCCATATTAACATTAACTACATGACCTGCTGAAGTTTCTGCGTATTCACTGCTTTTACTGCTATCAAATAAAGTAATCCAATTAGTTCCGTCAGAACTTACTTCTGTTTTATTATTATGATAAATTCTAGAATCACCATAATAATGCCATATATGAAGATAATCTATATCATCATATACAGCTCCTAAATCTATTTGAACATATTGATTTCCTCCATTTAAATTTGGATTAGCATAGGATGTAGTTAAAGTATTATCATCTGTTACACGAGAGTATGGGCAAGAAGTGTTTTCTGGCGAACTTCCAGTAACAGTTTTGTTTTTAGCTACATTAGTAGTTCCCCTCATGGCTTTAATTTCAACCCAATGGTTCCCTATACTAGCACTACTACCATTTATCCAATCTCTGATGTATCTAACCTTGATGATACTATTTTTTATTATCTCTATATCAGTTGAACTAACCTTTAGAGTTATTTGGTTTTGCAGTATTGATAAGGATGATTCTGCTGTTGAAAGTCTTGAATTTATGGTAGTTATATTACTGTCGTTTATTACTTTATAACTACTAAATGCTTGTGAATCTACCTTTAAAACTACACTATTATTTAAAGCTACAATTTGAGCTCCTTGAGTACTTATAGTCTGTCCCTGTTCAGTTACTGTTGTTTTTAAATTAGAAAATTGAACATCTAGGGTTGAGTTATTTAAGAATACCTTTGAGCTTTGGATAGTTGTAGTAGCTATGCTATTTATTGTTGTTACTACTGAATTAATATCAAGCTTTGTTCCTGAAATATTAGCATCTCCTGCTATCTTTTCATTTGATATTGAGCCATCAGTAATTCCTTCTCTAGTTACTCCATTTTCATCTAACAGGACAGTTTCTCCATCAGCACTTCTTACTCTAAAACCAAACACTAAACCATCACCATTAACATCACCAAGAGTAACTCTTTCATAAAGTGAGTTATCACTTTTTACTGCAAACACTTGTAGTCTATTACCTCTAATTAATAACCTACTATTGGCTCCAGCTATGGTTACTTTTGAGGTATCTATAGTACCACTATTAAAAACATCTGCTGTTAAGCTACTTATATGAGAGGTTCCAATACTAGCTTCAGCAATTTGAGCTGTTCCAATTGCTCCATCAGCAATTAATGCTCTTGTTATAGCTCCTGCTCTAATTTTTGCAGTATCAATAGCTGCATTTAGTATTTTTGCGTTTGTAATTGAAGCATCTGAAATTTGTGCTGTGGTCACAACTAAATTATCTATCTTTGAATTAACTGCATTAAGCTGAGTTATTGTAGCTGTTGTTGTTTCTAGTGTTCCAATTCTAGCAGTTACAGCATTTAAATCTTGAATATCAGCAACCATAATGTTAACATTCTTTAGCTGCACCCAATCAATTGAATTCACCTTACTGCCTTCAAGCATTCCATCAGAGGTAGTAACTGAACTGATTACTTCAGTGGCTCTTAAGGTATTAGCTTGAATATCCTCAAACCTTAAGGTTCTATTTGCAATTTCACAAGAGTTTCTTTCGGGTTCATCTGGATATTCAATAAGCTTAATAATCCTCTGTTTATCTCTAAGCTTTTTATCCTTTGAAATAAGAGTAATAACATCTCCAAGATCATAATCTAAAATGTTTTTATATTTATCACTTATACTAGCTAAATCAATAATCTCAACACTGTATGCCTTTACTGGTTTTGATAGTTCCTTAAGTTTTGCAATAGCATCTTCCTTTAAGCTTTCCTTTGACTCATACCTGTTATCTTCCCAATAAATCGAGATTACTTTATTTGAATATTGATAGCTCTCTACATAATCCTTACCATTATTAATATCAGTAATTTTAAGTCCATCCTTACCAAGAGGTATTATCCTTGTACAATAATCATAGGAATTACTTTGTATTTCAATCTTCTTTAGATTTAGTTCTTCTGAGAAATAGCTTCCTCTATCAAGTCCCATTGATTGATAAATATAAACCTTCTTATTGATTGCATCAAACTTAAAATCACATAGATAAACCTTTCTTATTTCTTGAAGAATCTCATAGCTTGAGCAATTACCTTTCTTTACTGTTCTTGATTTCTCAATATTGCAACTACCTATAGTCCACCCTGTTCCTGCTAAAGCTAAATTTATTGTATTAGCACACGCTTTCTTTATTGAATCGATTGTTGCCGAAGGTAATGTTAATTCATTTACTTGAAAATGCCCAAAGGGTGTGCCTTTCAAAGCTTCAACATTAACCTTGGCAACAACCTCTGTCCAATCATCATTAACATTAATTTCTTTTATCACATATTCATTTTGTGCTGTTCTTAGATAGCATTCTTCTTTTATAAAGGTATATTTATCATCATTGTGAGGATATGAAAAAGAGAGGTTTTCATCGCCAGATAACTCCCTCTCAATCTTTAAATCCTTATAATTTGTTAATCCACAAATTTTATTATGATTGATATCATATAATTGAAGCATTGAATCACTTCCTATTTAACATCTGCTGCTAATGATTGATTTCCTACATGAACAATATTTATTGTACTATTTAAAGCAATAACCTCTTTAATCACCTTTCCATCAACAATAACTTGTACTAAATAATTATCCTTATCAACTGTTGGATTAATTTCTTTCTCTTGCTGTTGTTCTATGCTTTTATTATCCTTACTCATTATCTTCTCCTCCAATTAGAATATTACATAGCCTAATTCCTTTGCTCTTTCCTTTACCAAAGCTTCAAATTCTTCATACTGTGCTTTTACATTATCAGCATCAGAAATTACAATAGCCTTATTAACAGTGTTACAAGTAATGCTTATATTCATATTTGCTGTATCAATTGTTGCTGCTAAATACATGGCAATTGTATCAATATTGTTGGAATCCCTTCCTATTATATGTGCATTAAAATTAACATTCTCATTTATATTCATTAGTCTTCATCCTTTCTGTTTTTCAGCATAATAAAAGAGCCTTTAAACCCTATATCGATTTTGGTTTATATTTTATTGTTATATCACAAGTATTCTTACTAAAAGCTAAGGTATTAGAACCTGTCTGTAGCTTTGGAAATTCAAAAGCCTCAAAGTCAGCAAATTTGTTTATTCCATTCTGTGTTACAATCCTATCTTCACCATCAATTATTATCTTTTGTCCTGCTGTTAGATTTTTCATAGTAAAAATAGAACCGAAGCCTGTAATAGTCATATCAATTATATTTGCACTTGGAGTTATTTCAATAATGGCTGGTGTTTCTATGTTGCCATCAACAACTACAGTTTTAGAATATATTCTATTGGCTGTAACAGTTATCATTGGTTTATAACCATAGCCTGATATGAATTCATATATAACTCTTACTTTATCTTTTCTAACACTCTTCTCATATTTTGCATTGGTTAATATCGCATCATAGTAAAAATCCATATCCTTAAACTTAATTGTACACTCCATAAGTTGCCTACTTAAACTACTCATCTTCTCCATAACATTTTGAATATTAGAACCAGTGATATATACTTCAATGGTGATTTTCTTCGCTTGAAATTTCTGAAACAACTTTATTGGTTTATTACCACTTCTTAAGTATTCAACACTAGACTTTAACTCTGGAATATCTATAGATTTCTTAAGAAGCTTAGCTCCGTAATTAGCTATATCTACATTATTAATAAGCATCCTTCACCTACTTCCGAGACACAGCTCTTCCCATGATATTGCTTATATGAGGGTATGTTATCCTTGCTATTTCTCTACCCTCTAGATTTATAGGGATTATTACTGTTTGTGATTCTGTTGTAGTAGTTCCTGCCTTACTTAGAGCTTTTGCCATAAGATCATCAAGTCTATCTATTGGAAGGACTGCTTCTGTTCCAGCTTCACCAACACCGATAACACTTGGACCGTTAAAAATTCCGCCCTTTGCATACCAACTTACATCAAGATAAGGCACACTTGGAGGTGCAAGACTAAATTCACCTTCAATACTGAAATGTGGAAGCTTAATTCTTGGAAAACCTATCTCTGGTAGGCGAAGATTACTGAAAAAGCCTCTTATTGAATCAATGACATTAGCTACAGTGTTCTTAGCTGAAGTAATAGGATTTACAATTGCAGCTTTTATATCATTCCAAATAGCAGAGGTCACTCCTCTTATTCCATCCCAAATGCCAGTGATTATCTCTTTTATAAACTCAAATTCTGTTTTAACTATCCCCTTTACTAAATCTATAACTGATTTTATTATATTTTTGATTCCGTTCCATAAATCCTCGGTGAATTTCTTAATTCCATTCCAAACACCTTCCCAATCACCCTTTATTGCACTAGTTACAATGGAAATAACATTCTGAACTGCCTTTAAAACTGTATCAACAACTGAGGATATAACCTTGAACGCTGTAGAAACTATGTTCACTATATCATCACCATATTTACTCCATAGCTCACCAGCTAAAGCTATAAAGCCTTTAAACAAAGTAACTAACCCTTCAATGACACCACTTATTAAATTCTTTATCCCATTCCATATTGTATTTACTGAGTTTCTAAAGTCCTCATTGTTCTTATATAAAGCTACAAAAATAGCTATAAGCCCTACAACAGCTGCAATTACAATACCAATGGGACCAGTAATTGCTGTGAAAACTGTACCTAATACTGTTGATGCTCCACCAGCTGCCGCGATTGCTCCTGAAACAGTACCTATTGCTGACGATAATGTTCCTACAATAGTAATGACTTTACCAACAATCAAAATAATAGGACCAATTGCAGCCGTAACTAACCCTATTTTCACTATAGTTTCTTGTTGTTCCTTCGATAAGCCTTGAAATTTATCCATTAAAGGCTTTATGACATTCATAAGCTTTTCAAGTACTGGAATCAAAATCTGTCCAAACTGAATACCAATCTGCTGTGCTTGTTCCTTCATTATTCTTAGCTTGTTTGTTGGGCTGTCCATAGTTCTACCAAGATCACCTTGAGCATTCTTTGTTGCTTGCATAATTGCTCCGTACCTTGCTTGTATCTTTTGAGCCTCTGTTAATTCTGCTCCTTGCTTTGCTATTCCATTTGTATACGCATAGGTTTTAATGGTTGTATCATTAACTAAAATCCCTAGAGCCTTAAGAGGTTCCGCTTCACCACTTATACCAGATTTGAGCTTTTCAAAGGCTTCCTCTGGCTTCAAATTATAAAAGGAAGCCATATCATAGGAAAGCTGTGTTAAGCCTTCAGACATCTTTAAAGACTCATCATTTGCAAGTCCCATAGAAGTAAGCATCGAGTTATAGGTTGCTATATTCTTTCTCACATTATAGGCATTAAGGCCAAGAGCTTTAGAGGTTTCCTCTGACCATTGTCTTGCATCACCAGCCATTGAACCCATTGCAACCTCAAAGAGATTCTCTGATTCTACAGCATCCATAGCCATTTTTGTAGTTGCAACTCCAACTCCTAAAAGAGGTAATGTAACAGCAGTGGAAAGCTTTGTTCCAACAGATGACATTTTCTCTCCTACTGCCTTCATCCTTTCTCCTGCTTTATCCATTGATTGTGAAAGCTTATACCAAGCAGAGCTCTTTGTATTTAATTCAGTGGTAGTTTCCTTAAGCTCTCTTTGCATATTGTTAAGCTCTGCCGTTGCATAATTTAACTTAATCTTTAGGTTTTCTGTAGCTTTGGCATCAGCACCTTTTCTCTCAACACTTTCTTGATAGCTTCTAGTTAATGCTTCAACCTTATCTTTTTGAAGTTCCATCTGTCTGTTCAAGGTGTCAGCTTTGAGCCTTAACCCATCTGTTGACTTTCCAAAGTCACCAATTCTTGAGCTTGCCACAGCAAATTCACTCTGCACAAGCTTTAAGCTTCTTTGAATCTTTGAGACACCCTGCTGAAAGCCACTGTCATCAAGACCTATCCTTGCTACGACAGTGCTGGCATTTGCCGCCAATAACCTCACCCCCTAGAAAATGATGTTGTCTATATAGTCAAGCCGATCTTCTTCATCAATTCCATTTACTCTTTTGTATACTGTAAAAAGTGCCTGTAGCTTTTTCGGTGTACTCCTCCAAAACTGTTCCTCAGTCATTTGTAAAAGATTTGTTCCCAAATAAAAAAGCCAACCCCAATCCCAGCCTTCGGAATCAGTTTGGCTTTCTATTCCCCCATATTTTCAGTTACCTCTGGCATAGCTATTATCAATGCTTCATTAATAGCTGAGCCTAATCTCTCCATATCACTTAATGTAAGCATTTTGCCTACCTCTTTTAAAGTAACACTTTCATCTTCAGCTTTAATGGCTGAATAAATAAGTGCTCTTATAGCTTTAATCTTTCTGTTCTGCAAATCTTCAAAGGCTTGATCTATGTCTCCATAGACTTCTTCTAATTCGCAGAAAGTGTTCATATCAAATTTCAGTTCATACTCTTTGTTGTTAAGTTTGAACTTTATTCCTTTGTTTTTTAGTTCTGATGCTTTCAATTAAATCTCCTCCTCTCTATTTTTAAGCATGAAAAAACAGGGATTTGTTTCCCTGTTAGCTTACGATATAAAAAAGTTATACTTCAGTTTGTTCACTTTTATTTTCCTTAACTTTTAAACTTTTATATTTCAATATCCAATAACTTCTGATGACACTTGTTCAATAATGTTCTGTGGAATTTTACTTATTTCTAATAAATATACATTATTTAATCTTGGATTGAATATTCCTAAATTTATAATTGACTTGAACTCTTCATGTATTGAGTGAATTCCCATTAAATAATACATTAGTAATTGCAACGTATGAGCGTTAGTAGGTGCCTTTTTTGAAACTTTAAAATCCCATAAAGTATTTTTAGTAAGAAAATCACCATCACCTGTTGAAACTATGTTTGTATAACCGCCTTCAAATGTGAAACCATCTTTAACCATAGGACCATATTCATTTAGGAAATTTACACTCCTATTCACCATCGTTCTGATATTAGAAATAGTATCAATATTAGGCTCAATATCTTGAACAGGTTTATATCCACTCAATCCAGCTCTAAAGCAAACATCATATCCTACTAACTTACATGCATTGGATATAGATTTATCATCTAAACCTGATATACCTTTTAACAATTTTTGAGCATAACCATCTTCATTAATTGAAGATGCTCCTAAAAGTGAAATTTTAAATGCATACTCCTTTGGAGTTCCTATCACATATCTAGTCATATAATCTACTGCCAATCCTACTAAACTGCTATGGATATTTTCATCACATTTCAAGTCAATACCATCATTCAAGTTTACAACAGTGAACTCTTTCGGTTTTATATACCCTCCAGTAGGTTGTTTTATTTGTTTTATTCTTTGCGTCACAGAAGCCATTGTAAATTCCTCCTTAACCCTTTATTTTCTCTAATTAAACAAATTATACCATAATTCTGAGCATAAACCAAAATTTCAACGTTGATACTTTATCCATCCAAAAATTAATTCATACACTATATAATATTAGAAACTTTTACATGGACTAAACTATTAAGATAAATTATGTGACAATCGATTCATCTGGTACCTCAGTAAACCATGAACTAATAATTGTTGAATCCACACCTTGAGCATCTTCATCACAAATAAATCTATAGTTACCATCAGACTCTCTTGGATAAAATTTCCCCTTAAGCTTTGCACTTTGTGCTTTTGGCTTTTCTGCTTCTGTATCATATTCATCAGTAGCTAATTCAAACTTCCCCTTCAAGAGCCACACATATCTATACTTTCCAGTGTTCTTTTTAGATCTAAAAGCTAATGCTATTGTTGGTGGGATATCCTCCTTATTTTCAATGAGAACACCCTTCACTATTTTTGCTCCTTGAAGCTTGGCTCTACTTGTAAGTGAAAGCTGATTCACTTCAATTTCAACATCTATACCTTCAAAAGCAGTTATGATATCTTCAACAGCATCATCTGAATATATATTATCTGAATTTGATTTTGGTGAAAGCTTTGCACTTATTGCTCTTTCAAGCTTTATTGGTGTCTCATATACAGTTCCAGTAGCGTTATCACTTGTTAAAACTGCAATATGTATATCTCTTAACCCGATCTGTCTAGACATTTGTATCTCACTCCTTTTCTTCTAAATAGTAAAATTTAAGACCTTTATGATAGATTTTTGTATCATCCTCATAAAGGTCTACTTCATTTATTCTTTTAAATCCCACATTTATTAATAGTCTTTTTACTTCCTTGACTAAAGCTGTATAATCTACCTTTGACCATAAATCAACTTGAATATAGTGTGCTGTTAGTATTTCCTCATCATCCTCATATTCTTCGCCTGCAGTTAAATATTCATGGAAGGTAATATATGTTTCAGCTTTTCCTGTGTACTTTTGAAAAACTACTGGTATATTAAGTGGTTTTAAAGTATTAATAATCAATTGATTTATCATTCCTCAAGTCCTCTTTTAAGTTCATCGGCTATTATTTGATTGATTTCTCTTTTATTCTCAAGAACAGAGTTCTCTGCCCAATGTTGTGCTGGTTGAGTGCTTGTACCAAACTCTGTGAACTTTGAATAAAAGAACTCTGAATTATCACCTTTATTAGGACCAATCTCTATAAAATCCACTCCATTTTCTTTTTCTATATCTGAAATCTTTATATTATCAGCCATATGTTTTTTATTTAGGTTTGAAACTGGTGCATTATTCTCCATCGACCTTTTAACAAGTTCTCCTGCTTTATCAAGAGCTTTTTTCTTGATACTATTTCCTCTAGCACCAAGTTTGTTTACCTTATCGATAAGTTCCTGCATTCCTTCAAGGTCTATTCTAGCCACTGCTATCAACCTCCAAAGCCTTGATTTCAATGAATTTATTAGCATACTTTATGTTATCAATTGAAGTTATATTGTATTTCTTATCTTTAAATAATATCCTCATTGTTGTTTCAATATTGGGTGTATATCTTATAGTGAATTTAACTGTATTTTCAGCTTGAACAACTGCTGCAGCAAAGTATTCTCTTCCATTAAGGTTTGAAATTGCTGACCAAAATGTTTTATAGTCCTCCCAAGCTTCAATTTCAAAGCCATTTTCATTTAGTTCAGATACTAGTCTTTGAAAAGTAATTCTATGTTTTAGCTCTCCTATCGTCACGCTATCACCAGCTTTCTCTTCTATAAGCAAATAAAAGCCTTGCCATAACTTCAATAATTACTTTAATATCAACTTTTTCACGTTCCTCATACAGGTTAGCAACAGCATATAATATTGACTGTTTTATTGCTTCTGGAATTACACTTAATTCTGCTAAAGGATATCTCAGCACTCCTTCACACAATTCTTCAGCTGTTAATATAAAATTGGTGATGAGCGTATTTTCATCATCATCATCAATTCTTAAATACAATTTTGCTTCTTCCAATGAAATTATCATACACTCATCTCCTCATCAAGTTGCAATATCATGATACTTGAAAATTATAAAAGCACAACCTAAAAAGATTGTGCTTTTAAGCAATTAATCATGTTATAATTTGCTTTTAATATTTTCAATATGTTTCTCTTTAACTGCTTTATCAGCCAGAGAATGACTTTTTAAAACTTCATATATTCTAGTAATTTGACTATCTGATAGAACATTCTTTCTACCATTAATGTCTTTCTTTAATTTTGAAAGTAATGCATTTCTCTTTACAATATGCACATTTGAAGATGTTACAGAAACCTTTTTTAGCTCACATCTTTCACTAAACACTATATACGAATAAAAATAATTGCTATCAATATCTCTAAGCAGTTTCATTAATGCATTTATATGAGCCTTATTCTGCCATATAGGATTGTAGAATCTATTTTTAGTTCCTCTATTTAGTGATTGTGTCCAATTTTTATTCTTTTCATCTCCAAATATCCACCCACTATAATTCTTTGATTCAAAAACATATATTCCTGATTTATTCAACATTATTAAATCTATTTCTGTTGTAGTTCCATCTTCCTTTGGAATATAGACATTAGATAAAATTTTATTATCACCCTGAAGTTTTTCAAGAGATGTAAAAGTCAGATATTCTCCATAATTATCTGTATTCGAAATTGTCTTTAATAGACCATTGCCACTAGCAGCTTTGTACTTTAAGTTTTTGTATTTCGTATTTATATATAAAATCCTCAATCCAGCACCAATAATCGTAATAACAATCATAAAAATAATTAAGTATAAAACAGGCTTAAAAATCGTAAAAAGCATCTCATTTGTATCCATAGCTATCTCCTTTCAATGTATGTAAATTTTAACACACTTACACTATACATACAATTAAACACTAATTACGAACAAAATTTACAATTCTCCCACTTGAAAAACAATACTAATATACCTACTCAGAAAATCTTGGTTTATCACTTATTGCATAAATTGCACCAACTACAGTTGAAGATGCAACAGCTGTAGTTTTTAATACTACTCTGTCAAACTCCTTTGAAGCTAAAAGTCTATCTGTAACTTTTATTAGATAAAACTTGCTAGTTCCTGCTGTTCCACCAATAGAAACCTGCTTACCTGTTGGCTCTATTTCTACAAATACATTATTACCTTTCTCAGCAAATAAAAAAGGAACTGCTGTAGTAGTACCAGTAGCTCCTGTTTTGCCTTCAACTGTAATGGTTGTATTTCCTGCTGTTCCTTCTCCACTTTCAACTAAAAAAGTAACCTCTTTATAGTTGTTTAATTCTATTTCTGATGTGGTAATCGCTGAAGCAAAAATTGCTCCAGGTACCTTTAAGTCAGTTATCTTCATATACATCCTCCTAGTTTCTCTTTGCTAAAGCTACAAAGGGACTTGTTGAGCTACTGCCCTTATATGGAGTAAGTGGCTTGTTCCATATAGGTTGCCCATCTACTCTATAGATAAATCTAAATACACTTTCATCATATAAGAAACGAACATGGATAGAAGAAGCCGCATTAATCCCACCCTTATCAATTAAAAGGTACTGGCTCATATCTGCTAAAATTATGTCTCCAACTTCACCTACTGGTGAGCATTGCTCAAGTGGTACTACTGGTCTACCAAACAGTGTTGCATAAGGAACTTCTGAAAGTCCTCCTGCTGGAATATATACTGGTTTATCTCCTACTTTTAAGGTATAAAGTAATGGCTCTATTTCTTGATTTACATACCAAACAGCACTTCCTCTACTTCTTGCCCATAATCTTGACCACATATTTAGAAGGTTTTGTACTGTAATTAAATCTGTTTGCCCATTGTCCTTTGGTACTTTAACTAATGCTTCTGAGCTCAATATTCCAAGAGGTTGACCACTTCCAATTCCATTTAATATAGCATCGTCCATCTTGAAGCCAAACTCTTCTGCAAAAGCTTGTATTAGAACACTTTCTAAAGCTGCCGCATCAGTTAATAGCTCATCAGTTGCATAACAAAGTCCTGTAAGCTTCTTAAGTGCTAAGTCCATTGTTCTAAACTTAGGTTTTGATGATGTGTGTTGATCAGCTTCATTCTCCCAGTATGTTTGAACACCTCCCCATCTAGAACCATTAGCTCTACTGCTTTCATCAATGGCATTTATCTTTAATCCATTTGCATTTGTAGAGATAGGAATTTTTCTTACCTTTGATGCAAGAATTCCTGTATCATATGTTCTCTTTAAAAGCTCCGATACAAAGTCCTGTTGAACTAAAAAACCACCATCGGAAGGAACTGTCTCGTTCATTCCACTGGCGGCTCTTGTTGTAAGTCTTGAATCAATTCTTCCATCTGGTGAAGCTGCTCTATAAACAGCAGTCATTTGCTCTCCAAAAGTAGCGAATCTTTTTTCATCATTTTTAGGAGTTGGTTTAACTGGCGGAATATCTATAACTGGCTCTGGTTCATCTTCAATGCCTATTGATTCTGCTCTTTTAATGGTTTCATCCCATTTTCGCATTTCCTCTTCAAATTGCTTTACATTCTTGTCCTCTTCCTCTGTTAAAAATCTGCCTTCTTTTTGTGCTTGGTCTATTATAGCCAGTGCTTTTAATCTTGAATCATTCTTTCGTGCTTCCATCTCTTTTATTTTTTTACTCATTAGTTTGTCCTCCTAAATTAGGTTTATCCTTTGTTTTAACATTTCAAGTTGTCTTAAATTCTTTGACTTTTCAGCCTCATGATTTTCTTTAAGCTGTGTTTTTCGTGCTTCATAAATATCAGCAGCACTTCTTATTCCAACACTTGTTTGAGGATAAGCTGGGAAAGTTACTGGTGAAACATCAAATAGCTTTACTTTTCTAAGTTCTCTTACATCTCGCCCTTCTTCATAACCCCATCTATCCTCAAGAACTAAAAAACCGAAGCTCATCTGACTAATGTCGCCTCGGTCTATACTTACTGTTAAATCTCTTGCCCATTGAGTATCTGGTGGAGTTATTTTTACATATAAGCCTTCTTTAGTTTCTGTTAATTCAAGTGTTCCTGATTTATTTCTTCCAAGTACATAATTGGGATCATGATTAAAAAGTGCCCTTACATCATCAGTTTGTATTGAATCAGTAAAAGCTCCTGGTATAACCTTCTCTCTAAAAGAAAAAACACCACCAAGTTCCTCAGACCATTGATTAAATACAGCTGCATGGCCTTCAATTACAGGAATAGTGTTGTTTTCTCCCTCATTTGTATCTATATTTTTTACTCTAAGCTCCGTTAATTCCACTGTCCTGCGTTCCATTTGGCTTTTGTTCTCCATTATCTTCACCTCCACCTTTGGTTAAAGCTGATGTTGCGGTCATCATATTGCCGTTTACAAGATATAAGTCTCCCCCCATATCTTCTGGAATAGGATTTAAATCTTCAAATTCTCTCACATCATTGGCGCTATACCAACCATTTTGTCTTCCTACTGCATAGCCATCCATTCTTGTTTTAAAATCTCCACGTAAAAGACCGTCAACTGTAAATTTGGCAAAATAAATAGCCCTCTCCTCTTCTGGAATAAGGGCTTTCTGTATTGCTTGTTCCCATCTAACAAGCCATGGTCTAATAGTATGAACCACAAAATCTATTGATTGATGCTCTATATTTGAAAATGTAGCTCTTTCGAGGTCCCCAATCAAATGTGGTGGAACTCTAAAGATTCTACATATCTCATTAAGTTGAAACTTACGTGTTTCTAAGAACTGTGCATCATTTGGAGGAATACCTATCTCCTTATATTGCATCCCTTCCTCTAAAACTGCTATCTTGTGTGAATTTTGTACTCCTTTATATACCTCTTCCCATGATTTTCTTAGCCTTTCAGGGTCTTTAACTATGCCTGGATGCTGAAGTATTCCCCCTGGTCTTGCACCATTTGAGAAAAATCTTGAACCGAATTCCTCTGTTGCTTGTGCAAGCCCTATAGTTTCTCTAGCCATGCTTATTGGAGATAAACCTGTTATTCCATTAAAGCTTAACCCTGAAATATGAAGAATTTGCTCTTGGCTATAAATAATCTCTTCAGCTCCACCGTTGTATTTATAAATGAGTTTATTTGTTACTGGTTCTCTATCTATTCTCACGTAAGCAGGATGTAAAGGCCAAAGTTCTGATATTTTATTGCCTCTTTTAATTATCTGAGCATAAGCATTTCCCCATAAAAGCAAATGAGTCATCATAGTTTCTCTGAAAGAAAAACTGGTCATTTCACTGTTCGGCATATCATGAAGAACAGTATATAAAGGATGGTATGTTGCTTTTTCCTTACCTCGTAGAAGTCTTTTATATAAAGGCAATGGTAAGCTTGCTATTGTTTCTGCAATAACCCTCACACAAGCATAAACAGCAGTAGTCCTCATTGCTGTTTCTTCATTAACTATAACTCCTGCTTTATTGCCCATGCTATAATCTTCTCCAAGTAAAAAAGCCTTCACTCTATCTGGAATAGGTGCGGCTCTTGCTTCAAATCTATTTGATAAAAAAGGGATTTTCATTGATTTACCTCCTAAAAATGTATATGAAAAAAGCATCTATCTAAATAGATGCTAAACGCCTAGTGTATTTTAATTATGGAAATAATGATAAATATGAATATGGTAATAACTTGTCTCTCATAGTCTTGGTCCAAAATCTATCTAGATAGTCACAATGTTTTAAATAAACTTGACCAAGTTCTTCTATGTTATTTTTTGAATTATAATCATCTGAATGGAATCCTAATACCTGTTGATTGTACAAGTTAACATATTCCTCTATATTAGGCAAAACCTCTCTCAAAAAATCTATGTCAAAATCTAATTTTTCTTTTAGATTCATGTTTTTATATGCATTTAAAATACACCTCATGTAATAATCTTGTCTAGTTCTCAAAGGTAAGTATTTTAAGTCTTCTAAGTTTGAATTTTCCTTTTTCTTACCTAATCCTTGAATACTAAAAACTATAGTAGAAGCAATTACTAAAAGTATAACTGCATGACTCTTATTTTTAATAAAATTTGGTGTTATTTTATTATAATTATTTATATTCTCGTCATAAGTAATAGCCCCAATTCCACAAGTTGCTGCATACGCATCTGCGTCCATCTCTAACACTTGACTCTCAATTGGATCTAGTTCGTTCTTTTCGGAGTCCATAAACATATAACATTCATTTTTATCATTCACAATGTTGAGGCTTTTTTTGTACCTTAAATGTCCATTAAGTATATGACCTAATTCATGATTTATTATTAATTTTGTTGACAATTCCATTAAAAGGCCTAAGTACTTAAAAGCTTTTTCTTCACAATACTCTTCATCCCACGAAACACTTTTATAAAAGGTAATATTTTCTTTGTAAAAAAGTACTTTTAGGATATCATATATTCTTTCAAAAACCTCGCTATGTATATTTATAGCATACTTTTCCTCACAAAGTTTACTATTTGCATTGAATTCTAAAGTATTTATAACACTATAATCAATATCAACATTTTTATTAAAACTTTTTAAATTCTTTTGTGAATATCTAATTGCCGATTCTATCAATTCTTCACATCTTGTCTTGTAATCATCTGACAACATAACTTATTTCTTCCTCACTCTATTTTAAATCTTAATACCAATAATATCATAAGTGTATATTTTTTTACAATATCAAAATACCCCTATTATCATACACACTTTCCTTATTCTCATGTCGTATTGATCTATCTAATGCCATAATCAAAGCCACAGCTCCATCGATCTTTTCAGTAGATTTCTCTTTATCTGGCTTAATGTTCCCTGCAGGATCTGTTCTTACATGAATGTTATCCATCATCCACTTAAGAACTGGATGACCACCATGTGCTAATCTCTTTTCAAGAGTTATTTTCATTAATTCTTTTGTAGGTGGACTCATATCCTTATAGCCTTGTCCGAAAGGAACAACTGTGAAGCCTAAGCCTTCTAGATTTTGAACCATTTGAACAGCCCCCCATCTATCGAAAGCTATTTCTTTAATATTAAACTTTGTTCCTAATTCCTCAATAAAGCTTTCTATGAATCCATAATGAATTACATTACCCTCTGTTGTTTTAACAAAACCTTGCTTTTCCCAAACATCATAAGGAACATGGTCTCTTTTCACCCTAAGCTTTAGATTATCTTCTGGTATCCAAAAGTAAGGAAGAACATAATATTTATCATCATCAATTGTTGGTGGAAAAATTAACACAAAGGCTGTAATATCATTGGTGCTTGAAAGGTCAAGTCCACCATAGCACTCTCTTCCTCGAAGCTTTTCTATATCAACAGCAAAAGAACATTTATCCCATACATCCATAGGCATCCATCTTATTGATTGCTTAACCCATTGATTTAGCCTTAGCTGTCTGAAGATATTTTCTTCAGCTGGATTTTCCTTTGCACTTAAAATTGCCGTTCTTACCTTTTCAATATCAATTGTGTGTCCAAGAGAAGGGTTTGCTTTATACCAGTTTGCTTCATCTTGCCAATTGTCATCGTCCTTAATTCCATAGATAACAGGATAAAAGGTTGGATCAAACTTTTTTCCTCTTAAAATATCATCTGCTTTTTGATGTACTTCATAGCAAATTGAATTTCTATCATTGCCCGCTGTTGTTATCAAGAAAAAAAGTGGCTGCTTTCTAGCATCACCACTTCCCTTAGTCATAACATCATAAAGTTCTCTACCTGGTTGTGCATGAAGTTCATCAAAGATAACTCCATGTACATTTAGACCATGCTTTGTATATGCCTCAGCTGATAGAACTTGATAAAAGCTGCCAAGCGGCATATACACTAATCGCTTCTGTGATATTATAGGTTTTATTCTTTTCTTTAGGGCTGGACACTGGTCCACCATATCAACTGCTACATCAAATACTATTGAAGCTTGCTGTCTATCTGCTGCACAACCATATACCTCAGCTCCCCATTCATTATCTCCACAAGTTAAATAAAGAGCCAAGGCTGCTGCAATTTCTGATTTACCGTTCTTCTTAGGAATTTCAACATAAGCTGTGTTGTATTGTCTAAAACCATCCTCTTTAACAGTGCCAAATAAATCTCTAATAATCCTATCCTGCCAAGGCAACAAATCAAAGGGCACTCCATGCCACACACCCTTTGTATGCTTAAGATTATTTATAAACCTTACTGCTCTTTCAGCTTTCATTGCATCAAACATCTAATTACCCCATTCTCAATAAATCTTCCATTGGGTCTGAGGTTTCACTTGTAGCAGTTCCAGCATTAATTCTAGAGCGTGACGATGGTGTCAATCCAAACTCTGAACAAAAATCCTTCATAATTTTTAGGTATGTCTGTGCAATTGAAACCTGTGGTACCTGTTGAATATATCCTGATGGAGTTTTAAAAATAGTACCATGTTTTGATAAGAATTCTTCTGCCTCTTTCCATCTTGCATAGGCTTGGCAGTAGCCAGCAAAGGCGGCTGTATCAACTTGTGTAAGAACACCAATTTGCTCTAAGGTCTTTGACATCCTTCTCCACTCTTTTTTAGCTTCAGGCTCAAGCCATGACGGACATTTTGAAGCTTTCTTTTCTGGTTTAGGTTCATTTAGATTTAAAGATCTTTTTCCTGGATTGCCTTCAAGTACTTTTAATGCTGTTGGTTTTGGCTTTCTTCCTCTTGTCGCCATGGTATCACCTTCCTTTGTAATAAGAAAAAGAGCCTACTGCTGTAGACCCTTCATCATATTTTAACCTTTAATTCCTTTGTAATTATAATTACCTTTTCTTATTTCTAAATGTTCAGCTTCAACTGCATCACTATAATCCACTTCTTGCCTTTCTTTGTCTTTACAAGAAAGGCAAATACAGTTCTCATTATACATTGACATTATTCTTCCCTTTTTAAGACTACCGCCACACCTATCACAATACTTTTGAGTAAAAAAACTATCTACTTTATAATCTATTTTTGATTGATTCTTAGCTTTTTCCAGTGTTACCTTAGAAATATCCCAATCTTTAAAACCTTGAGAAATTGTATTATAGTAATACTCCTGTGGCTCTGCTAACCCCTTCTTTACCATTACATATACAAAGACTTCGTAACTCTTACCATTATCAGCTTCAACAATAACCTCTACTTTCGTATAAAGCCTTGGATAGCCTTCATATGCATCAAGGTTTCTGATATCTCTTGGTGAAACCTCATAAATTGCACCTTCTACCTCATCACCTTCGCTTTTTATAATATCGGCAACTCTATTAAATACTAATTTGTAATTCTTAAGCCTTACCTTTGTAATTGGAACTGAATCTGGACACCTTTTCTTCATTTGAACCATGTTAAGGTTACTACCATAAGCAAAATATAACATTCTTTTTCCTACCTTCTGTATTGTTTTTACCATTAATCACTCAAAGTAAAAATAAGTTCAAGAACTATTTAATACCACCTTCGGAATGGTACTGAGGGGATTTTATTCCCCTGCTGCTCTTCTTCCGTTTCTGAAAGCTGAATCCCCTTCAAGGTTTGCTAGCAAATGAAGCCTTGCTGTTTGAAACTCTTCTCCTATAAGTCCAAGTCTTAAAAGCCAAGTTCTAAAGGTGTATTTTTCATTAGTAGTTTCTGTTTTCCTACAACTTGCACTTTTTTGAGTTAAAGCTTGGTGACTTATTGCCATACAAAACTGTATGTAGGCTTTAATTTTTCCTGCATGAGTTGTCCCATTAAAAAGCCTAAATTCTACTGTGTTGCCTTGAAATACTGAATGAAGGTTTAAGCCGTGGTATCTGCTTCCATGATAGTGTGTTGTTCTACTTCTCATCCAACCTTCATACCAAAAATCCTCTAACTGTTTCATCTCTGTTGGCTTTTTTACTCTTAAGCTTTCTAAGAAACTTTGGTTAACCTTCTTGCAATATCGATTTTCTCTTTGGCTATCAACCTTTAAGGCTCTGTATATTAAATCCTCTTTGCTTGCCATTATATTTACTAGGTTTCTCAAGGTTTTTGCTGTAAATTTCTCTTTACCAATATGAATGTGTATTCCACAACTAGAGTTTGCAAAAGATCCTGCTTTTCTCAAAGCTCTTACAAGCCCTTGGATTTTTTCAATGTCTTCATAAACACATATTGGTGATACAACTTCAAATCTGTAGTTTGATGTTGCATCGATTATTCTGCCGTTCTCCTTTCTTTGAGGATTCAAGCTAGAATCATTTACAACCTTCCAAGCTCTATTTGTTGAGTCTTTAACTTCCCATGCATCATAGCCTCCACCTACATGTATTTCTCTTGTTCCAAGTTCCTTTGCAATAACCTCTGCAGCTCTTTGCCTTGTTATCCCTGTTAATTCAATCTCTATTCCGAAGGTTAGGTACTTCATTATTCTTACTCCTTTGTGTTCTTTTGGTACTCTATATATCACTCTAAAGACACACATTATCAAGTAATTTCTTACTTAGAAGTAAAAGTAAATACATAAGATAAAGACAAAGAAAAAAGACCGCAATTACTGCAGTCAATGCTTATATTTTATGCGTTTGTTGGGCTTCTAAAGGCACTGTTTCCGCTTAGGTGCCTTAGTAGTTGACTCCTTGACTCTTTATACCTATTGCCTATGAATCCGAGCCTTAGAAGCCAAGTTCTGAAGGTATACTTTTCATTATTTGTTTCAGTTATTTTGGGTGAAGAATGTCTTAATGTTTTTGCATTATCATTTAAGGCTTGTGTTAATTGAAGGTATGCAAGTAGCTCCTGTGACTCTGCTTTTTCTTTAAAAAACTTAAAGCTTATAGCTTCCTCTTCAAACCCAAAGCTTACCCCTTTGCATTTATCCATACCAATTTCTAGTACAGCCCTTTTAAAATCTTCAATTTCTATTAACCTAACATTGTTAATCACTTCAATAAATTCTTGCTCTACAATGTTCATCGCTATACCAAGAGCTTTTTTAACAAGACTTTGCTTACTTGAAATAATATTTATAAGATTCCTAAGCGAAATACCACTATGCCCATGCATTGAAAGCATTATCTCAACCTCAATTCCTTCAGCACCTGCCTCAGCTATTTTTGAATAGAGTTCTATTACCTCTAAATTTTCTTCAATCTCATAAACTGGTGTAATAATTGCTCCATTCCTATCAACTATAAAGGTTTCTCCCTTTTGTGTTTGGATTTCAAAGTTAAAACTCGGTGCTCCTAAATACTTCGGCTCTACTCCAAAGAAGTCGCCTATAACCTTTGAGGTTGTTTTTCTTTCAAGCCCTTTTACCGTCAATATTAACTTGTACTGATTTTCTTTCACTTTCAGTTCCTCCCTGTACTTTTCTTACATACATATATCACTCTAAAGTACAGATTTATCAAGGTTTTTATTCACTTATAGGCAAACTTTTCGCAACAGCATAAGCAACATTTACAGTGACAGCATTACCAGCTTGTTTATAAAGCTGTGCATCAGAATTAACAGCTTTTGCTTTCTCAAACAATTCATCTGGAAAGCCTTGAAGTCTAAAGCACTCCTTTGGAGTTAATCTCCGAATGCGATAATTTCTATCAAGTGTTCCTACAGCACAAGCAGTATCAAGAGTTCCAACAACACCCTTACCCACTCTTCCGCGCCTAGTCGTGCTGTTTGGAAAATTTAAATATATTCCATCACCAATATTAGCTTCTACATACCCCTTTTTTGTGGCATTTTTTATAGCAATCCCATGTCGGTCTTGGCTAGTTAAAGTAAACATTGGCTCATTATACTCTTTCATTCTTCTACCATTTTGCCTTTTATCAACTCTCTCTGGAGTTAAAACAGGATAAGCCTCAAGCACAGCACTATTCATTGCTGTTCTATTTACAACCCCACCAGTATATCTTGATGTAATGCATCTTGATATATCTGTTAGCTGTGGTTTTGTATTAGATTGATCTATAAAAATCTTACTTCCTTGTCCCTTATTAACTGTAACTGTTGGCGCAATTCCTTCTGCTGAATATACATTACCATTCATGCCATTTCCACTAGGATTTATGTTTCCAACGCAATATAATCCTGTCTTTGCTCCACCTCCGCCACCACAGCCTGTAAGTGTGCAAGCTACACCCTCAGAATCATAAACTCTCTCACCTTGGCAAACACCTATAATTTGCTTAAGAGTCGCTCTGTTTTCTCCTCCGATAGGTAATATCTCTCTTCTACCTCTGCTTCTAAGACTTGCGATAATGAACACACGCTCTCTGTTTTGGGGAACTCCGAAATCTTTTGAATTAAGCACCTGCCATCTAGCGTCATACCCTGCTTGGTCCAATTCAAGGAGAACTGTGGCAAAGTCGAATCCGTTATTAATTGAGAGCAGATTTTTAACGTTCTCAATAAGTAAGTATGTGGGCTTAGCTTTTTCTTCTTTGCCTTTGATAAGGTCAATAATTCTAAAATAGATTCCACTTCTTTTTCCTCGAATTCCTCGCTGCTTTCCTGCCACGGATATATCTTGGCAAGGGAATCCGAAACACCAGATATCTGCGTATGGGATTTCATCTGATTTAAGTTCTGTAATATCATTTGCATACCACTCTCCTTCCGTTTCAAACATCGCTTTATATGATTTAACAGCAAATTTATCTTTTTCACAAAATCCTATACATTTATGCCCTGTAAGTTCTAATCCTAATCTAAAGCCACCGATTCCTGCACAAAAATCAAGGAAGGTCATACTAATCACAACCTTCCTCTTTAACATCAGAATATTTAATTTTCTCGCCATCCCTAAGAAGAAAAACTTCACTATCATTGCCTGCTGTTTCTATATATCTTCTAACAATAACATCACAATATTTTTCATCAAGTTCTACAGCATAACAGCTTCTCCCTGTTTGCTCGCAAGCAATTAAAGTAGAACCACTGCCTGCAAAAGGCTCATATATAATACAGTTAGTCATACTGCTATTTTGTATAGGATAAGCCATTAAAGGCACTGGTTTCATTGTTGGATGGTCTGGACTTTTAGTTGGTCTATCAAAATTCCATACAGTTGTTTGCTTTCTATCTGAATACCACCTATGCTTTCCTGTTGGTTTCCAACCGTAAAGCACAGGCTCATGTTGCCATTGATAATCACTACGACCTAGCACTAAGCTTTGCTTAACCCAAATACAAACATTCGCTAAATGAAAGCCTGCATCCTTGAAAGCCTTTCTAAAATTCAATCCTTCAGTATCAGCATGAAATATATAAGCCCCAGCTCCATCATCAAGAACAACAATAGCATTTTTGTATGCTGCAAGTAGAAAATCATAGAACTTACTGTCACCCATATGGTCATTCTTTATAACTCTTTCGTTCTCTTTTCCTGCAGAGTAATTGACATTGTAAGGGGGATCTGTAACACATAGATTTGCTTTCTTTCCATTCATTAATTTTTCAACATCTGAAAGCTTAGTACTATCTCCACAAATCAATCTATGTTTTCCTAATAGCCATATATCACCTTGCTTTGAAATAGGCTCTTTTATTTCTTCTAAAGCTTTATCTGCATCAAAGCTGTCCTCTTTAACTTCTTTATCATGAACCTTCGAAAACAAATCTTCTATTTCTGCAACATCAAAGCCTGTAAGTGAAACATCAAACATTGATTTATCTAAGTCCTCTAAAAGTTCAGCAAGCTTTGGCATATCCCATTCACCACTAACCTTATTAAGAGCAATGTTTAGTGCTTTTTCCTCTTCTTCTGTTTTATCTACAACAACACAATCAATCTCAGTAGTTCCTAGTTGCTGTAGAACCGTAAATCTTTGATGCCCTCCAACAATATTTCCTGTTTTTCTGTTCCAAATTATAGGTTCAACATATCCAAAGGTTTCAATTGAGCGTTTTAACTTTTCATACTCTGGATCACCTGGTTTTAGATTTTTTCTTGGATTATATTTTGCATGATTAAGTTTATCAACTGTTATCTTTTGTATATCCATCTGGTCACCTTCCTAAAATCATTAAAAAACACCCTAAAAAGCATATATTTTTACACTGCTTTTTTAAGGTGTAATTTGTTTCAAACCCTTTGAAATTCTATATTCTTTATATTCATTCATCTTGCTATACCCCCCTCTAGAAAACTGCGATTTCTAGTGTAAAGGGAACCGCCCGACGTAGTCGCTTTAAGTGTTATAAAAAGATACCCCCCTATAGGTGTGACCACGCCTTGCCTGCTCTAATATCATTTATGTTGTATGTCTTTAAGGAAAACATATCCGCTATCGCTCTATTACTTAGTCCTTCATTAATTAAATGTTTTATTTCAACAACCGTACTATTCTTTATCTTAGAACATGGATGTTTCTCACCTTGTCTTAAACACGCAGCAGTTCCATGTCTAATTGAATCATTACAATTATCCTTTACAGTCCCCCATTCAAGGTTCTCTATTCTGTTATCCAAAGGATTACCGTTTAAATGTCTGCACACAAGTTCATTTGATTTCCTTTGTCCTTTAAACGTTGCTAGTACCAATTGGTGTACAGGTACTTTTACTTTTGTATCTCGACCTATTCCTTTTCGTATTTGAACATGCAAATACCCTTTGTGCATTCTTTGAGATAATATTCGTTCAGTTCCTGATCTGATTGAAATTATTTGCGCATCTTCAGTAGCATAATAACCATGGTATCCTGGTATCGCCTTCACTTAACTCTCTCCTCTTTATTTTGTATATAAAAAAGAGACTACAGTTTTGTACTGTAATCCCTCTTGTAAAAATTCTATATATCGTTATAAGAGTAGACCCTTCCTTTCTTTCCCCATCTACCATCATCCCTAGCAGTTTTCCTACTATGACAGCTATGGCATAGAGCTTGAAGATTATTAATATTCCAAAATAACTCTTCATCACCTTTATGTGCTTGAATATGATCCAAGTCAGTTGCTGCTTTAATAACACCTTTACTCTTGCACTCTACACAAAGAGGCTGCTCTTGTAGGAACTGTAGCCTTAGCTTCTTCCACCTACTGGTGTTGTACAGATGCTTGAAAGGTCTGCTTGTTTTATTGTACTCTGTGTCCACTTGCTTTTGATGCTCTTCACAGTACCTTCCTTCGGTAAGCTGTGGACACCCTCTAACGCTACAAGGCTTTCTTGGTTTTCTTGGACACATGGGTTCTTCTCCTTGTTCTTTTAGTTCTGGCTTTAGAAGCTACTTTTCCACGCTTAGCTCTTACTTCTTTTTCTTGTGTCTCTTCCTCAATGACACATTTAGGGAAGAAACAATATATAAGGTTTGGATATATCTTATTACTCCAAACACATTTTCCACATTTATGAGTAGCCATATCTATTCCTCCAAATAAAAAGCTCCCAAGGTAATATCCTCAGAAGCTCTATCTAAACTATTCAATTTTGCGTATTAAAAAACCCCTTAGATTACTCTAAGAGGTTAACATACATCTCTACACTTTAAATTATAGCATGAAATTGCTATCATGTTACAATCAACTTACAACCAATTAACTACCGATGTGCTAACAATTTTCAATAACTGTGTTGACAAATACAAAATTATTATTCTCTCATTTATTATTTATTACTTCTACATTTTTCTTTATATTATCTAATAATTTCATTAGATTCTCACATTTATGAAATTTACTATGTGTTACCTGCATCATCTCTTCGAAAGTACAAAGCTTTCCTTTATTTTTAAGTATTCTAGGAATCTTGTCCTTTTCATACAAATTGATAAAATGATCATAGCTTTTTCTTAACTCATCTATCTTTGATTTCCCAAATATAAAAAGATGTAAAAATAATATATCACAATAATTCACAATATCAACCGCAGCTAAAGACTTTATATGAGAAGAAGCTTTATTATCATCAGACATATAATAATATATGCTGTGAGCTTTTGAAAATGAAGCAGTAATTCTTTCCCCTTTATTTATCGCTTCATTTTCAAGTAATTTATACGTTTCCCAATAAACATTCTTCTGTAAATCTGTTAATTTGCCATACTCTAAGACTTTAATTTTTTGACTATTCTTAAGTTTTTCAATTTCTCTTCCTTCTTTTGTATCTTTTTTTATTTCATTTTCATAAACATAGTCACTAATGTATATACACCCTAAAGTTTCTAATGCAAATTCAATAGACTTTGTTTTTAGTAAATGAATTAAAATATCAGCATCAAATACTGCTTTTACACGTGCCAAAATTTCAACTCCTCACTTACTCTAAGAGACTCTTCATAAAATCTTTAGCATCATCTGTTATGTCTATACCATCCTCATACCCAAACTTTTCTGGCTCGCATCCCAAATAACTGAATATCCTAACTAAATCATCATACGAAGTGTATCCATTATCATAATTTTCTTTTAGAATCTCTAAATCATTCTGAAATAAATAAGTAGCCTTTGATGGAGTATTTAATTTATTTGTATATCCTAAGCTTTTTGTTATTCTTTCCAACTCTCCATCTACACTTACACATTCATTTAATTTATCCTGCTCTTGCTTATTGACTTTACCAGTCTCATAAAGTCTCTTAACAATTGCAGTATAATCAACACCATATTTCTGTTGAAGCCTAACTACCATCATTGAATCTAGAGGTTTCTTTCCATTTTGGGTAATTTCATCTATAGAATTACAGATATCTTTTTTTGGCATAAGTAACTCAGCAGCGAATGCATTAGCCATAACCTCTTTAACATCGTTAATACTAACAGTACTCTCAATCATTTCTTCAATAATAGAATTTTCTTTGATAAACACCCTATTTTCTAGCAAATGATATATTTCATGTGCTATTGTGAATCTTTCACTACCAAGTGTAAGATTAGTATTAGTCACAATAACAAATGTCTCATGCTTATATCCAATAAATCCAGCAAGATTTAAATCATTAAATGGTGTTCTTATAAGTTTAACACTTATTCTTTCAGTAATTTCTAATCTATCTAATATCTCTAGCAATTGATTTGCACAATAATTTCCTAGTCCATATTTATCTCTAAAGTTTACAGCTCTATCATATGCAAGTGTTAAAAACTCATTCAAGCTACTCACCTCTAATTTCTTTTTGTGCAAACAAGGCGTCAACTAATAACTCAATACGTCTTACTTCATTCAAATATCTTGAATCCATCCCCTTTGATTTAAAGGCCATAACAAAAGTTTCTTCTTCTGTTTTCTCCTTATTCTCATCTATAAATCCGTATAAAGTTGCAACATCTATTGCAAATACCTTTGCAATATTTACAGCTTCCTCAAGTGAAACAGCCCTCTGATTATTTTCTATCTTAGCAATAATAACCCTACTTAATCCAGACATATTACCAAGCTCCTCTTGAGTCATCCCTTTTTGTTTTCTCAACCCACTTATTACTTCTCCAATATTATTCATTTTCATAATTATCCACCCCTCATATATCTATTATATAGAACATTCTTACAACTTTCAATATTAAGATATGAAATTAGTTCCATTTTAGTACATCGCATTTTATAGTATTAACAATTTTTTTCTCACTATTCATCCCAAAGACGCCATTTAACAATTTGGCCATTTATATTCGTGTAATCAATCTGTTCGTTTGAAATATTGTAGCAATTTCATCTATGCCTTTTTTCCTGTATCTATTTAAAGTGTTTTGACTAATAAATAATACTCTACAAATATCAGTTCTTTTCTTCTTTTCAATATATATTCCATTAATAACTTCTTGAAAATTTTTATCTAAAGCTGTTATGGAACTTTCTAATTTAACAAGCTCAAATTGATTTACTTTTATTATCTTTTCCAAATCTCTCCTTCCTATAACTCTTTGCTCTTCATTAACTTCCTTATATATTAAAGCTATCCTCGATGTTTTATCTGAAATTTTACTTGTACTTACTTTTTCACACTGTGTTGTTGAGAAAGTGAGTTCTTCAATGGTCTCCTCTTCTGAATTATACATTGGTGACTCAAGTAAAAGTGTTAACTGCTTAATCTCTCTTTTTATCTGATAATAGTTTTTTAAAAGATATTCAACATATTCCCTAGTTTCCACCTTTGTTCCCCCACTCTTTTAATATATATTTTTCTAATTCGAAATAATAGAAATCTTCTTCAATCTTGCTTTAACTGCCTCAATTAAAGTTGATTGTCCTTTTTCCTTGTTCTCAAGTGCCTTCATTACCTCTTCATCAATAGTTCCTTTTGCAATAATATGATTTACTATTACACCTTGTGTTTGTCCTTGTCTATAAAGTCTTGCATTGGCTTGTTGATATAGTTCTAAACTCCAAGTAAGTCCAAACCAAACGATTATATTTCCTCCAAACTGTAGGTTAAGTCCATGTCCTGCTGATGCTGGATGAACAAGCATTATTGGTATTTTTCCTTTATTCCACTTTTCAATGTCCTTTGAAGTATTTAAAACTTTAAAAGCTTTATTTTTTAAGTGTTTAGATAATCTTTCTAAATCATGCTTATATGAATAAAACACTAAAATAGATTTCCCGTTTGCTGCTTCGATAACATCATCCAAAGCTTTTAACTTTTCATTATGAATTTCCTTTACTTCACCATTCTCATCATAAACTGCTCCATTAGCCATTTGGAGCAGCTTGTTTGATAACACTGCTGCTGTATTAGCTACCACATCTGCTTCTTCAAAGGGAAGCAACAATTCCTTTTCTAATTTTTTATATTTCACTTCTGCAGTCTTAGGCAATTGAACTGTTATACTGTTATTTATTCTTTCAGGAAGCTTTAAGTAATCAGTTGCTTTCATGCTAATGCATATATCCTTTATACCTTCATAGATGCTATCCTCTGCTCCATCTACTGGCTTCCAAGAAAATATTATTGATTGATTTCTTTTATCTGGCTTAAAATATTTGTCTCGATAACTGGTTAGTGTTTTTCCAAGTCTTTCTCCACCATCTAAAAGATAAACCTGTGACCATAAATCTAACAATCCGTTTGGAGCTGGTGTTCCTGTTAGCCCTACAAGCTTTTTTATAAAAGGTCTTACCTTCTTCAACGCTTTAAATCTATTTGCCTTTGGAGACTTAAAGCTTGAAAGCTCGTCTATGACTACCATATCAAAGAACCATGCTTTCCCTAAATAACCTACAAGCCACTCAACATTTTCTCTGTTTACAACATAGATATCTGATTTTTCCCTTAGCGCATCAACTCTAGTTTTCTCTTTACCAAGAATCTTTGATATTTTAAGGTAATTAAGATGCTCCCACTTTTCTACTTCACTACTCCAAGTATCCTCTGCTACCCTTAAAGGTGCTATTACTAAAACCTTTGACACGTCAAAGTAGTCATGCAATAACTCTTGAGTTGCTGTTAATGTGCATACTGTTTTACCCATTCCTAAATCTAAAAACAATGCTGAACTTGGCTTTTCAATAATCCATTCCTTTGCATATTCTTGATAGTTATGTGGTTTATAGATCAACTAAAAACCTCCCTCACAAAACTATCTACTCCTCCAAGTGAATCTATAACATAAACTCTAAAGCCTAAATTTTCAAGCTGTGATTTTCTTTTCAACTGAAGATGTCTCATTGTTTTACCTGGTGCTTTTAATTCTACAAAAATCACCTCACCATTTGGAATAAGCACAAGCCTATCTGGCACACCAGCCATACCTGGGGATACAAACTTAAGTGCCATTCCACCACGTTTTTTCAATTCAATTGTTAGTGCTTTTTCAATTTTACTTTCTCTCATCTTTAGCTCCTTTTTCGCTGTTGCTAATTAGCTGTTAAATCCCTTACGCGTGTTATATGTGTGTTATGTGCTATATCTATACTTATATATAACATAATTAATCTAATATATAAGATAAGCAACAACAGCAATATCATTGGATAAAACCTTGCCTCAATACACTTCAAGAAGTTGCCCTTATTGGTTGCTAAATTAAGATTCAATAGCAACTGGCAACTACGAAAACTTGTTGCTTTGTATCTTTGGGTTGCTATTTACTTTCATTTTCAGCAACCCTAATATAACCAGATACTACACCATAGATTGGAAATCTAAGTTTACCTTCTGATTTCTTCCAACCATCAATTCTTGCCATAATATTAGCAATCTCATTTGCATCTTGGCGTTTTAAATTAGCTCTTTCTTTTTCAAAACACTCACACCATATTTCCATATTACAAACACGGTCACGCCTAATAGTACCAATAGCTGTAGAACCAAAATCGCCCCCACTTAAAAAGTTTCTTCGCTCATATAAACTCATAGAACTCCAATCCTCGGGTAACAATCTTTCTAAATATTCACGTACTAAACCTTCACGGTCATCTGTTTCCATAGCATTACGCTGTTCTCTTACTGCAAATACAGATAAATGCTTATCTAGAAATAATGGCTCCTTTGCTTTATGGTATACTAAAGCCTCAGCCCATATTTGCTGAACCTCTTCATCTGTAATTGCCCAAGAAGCCTTTGTGCCACCACCAGGAGTTTTTACTGGCCAAAATCTGCGATTCCCAGTAGTATCACGTAAATACCCATTTTCAGCATTTGTTGTTCCTATAAATACACACTGCCTAGGATGAGGTGTTGCTCGTCTTCCAAAACTTGCTCTATAAATATCATTTTGCCTTGATAGAAAACTACGTAGAGTTTCAACTTCAGCTTTTCTTAATCCCGCAAGTTCACCAATCTCTAAAATCCAGTATCCTTGTAATTTTTCTGCTGCCGTTTTATCTTTAGTATCTGATAAATGCAAGCTGTCGGAAAACCATTCTCCGCATAACTTTGATATAAGCGTACTTTTTCCTATTCCTTGAGGACCATTCAAAACAAGCATAGTGTCAAATTTGCATCCTGGAGTTAATACTCTTGCTATAGAGGCACACAAAAGTTTTCTAGTTACTGCTCGAATATATTCATTGTCGGTCGCTCCAAGATAGTCTATAAGTAAGGTATCAACTCTTTTAATGCCGTCCCACTCAGGTAATTTATCTAAGAACTCTCTAATTGGATGATATGAACGATCATCAGCTACTTTTGTTACAGCAATATCATAATTCCTTGCTGTAAATGTTCCATAGGTTAAATCAATATAACTTATAAGCTGAGCATCATCTGCATCTCTCCAAAACTTGCTAGGATGCTGCCATGGAACTTCATCTTTAATCTCCATTCCGTCACTCAGTTTGTTAAATACAATAGATTTAAGTTTAGGATCATATTGAAGAATAGTTATTAGATTCTTTAGTGTATTAAGAACTTCTCCTTTCTTTCCAACCTCAAGCCTTGTCTGCCAATCGTCATCATCACTAGCTGTGAAATCAGTATTTGCTTGCTCTATCCTTTCTTTTCCTAGTTGTCTTTTTACGTTATCATCACTTGTGCATAACTCCTGCATTGACTTAAAAGATGGTAGCTTCGATGGAGCTATATCATCATCTAATTTGCCATCAAGGTCACCAAATTTATGAAGCCTTACTAAGTCAAAAGCATTACATAGCTTACTGCAAGCGGGGTCTGTAGCATGATGTGAAAATGCAAATTTATCATCATATATGAGCACACCTGCAGTGGAATCAGCAGGAATATAGTCATATCTTCCTTCAATTAAACTTGGCTTATAGACATCAGATAAAAACTTATCAATAGCCTCACCAATAGGATAAACTCTGCAAAATACTCCTATTAAGCCTTCCTTTTCTAAAGGATCTGCTTGTTTTGAAATATTCTGCTTTACAATCTTTCTTTGCCTTGAAGATACAGGCCACTGACTGCTGTCATGCCAATCTTTATATCTTGAAAGAACCTTGTCAGGGTTTAAAAGCGTCCCTTCTTGTTTTTCAAAAACAAACTCCCCATCACTTGATGTTGATGGCCAATACATTAATCTTGTTGGTTCATAGGTAGTATCATCGAACTGCTCTATATCAATATCTGAAGCTATCATTCTAGCTACGGCTGTATATTCATCTGCTGAAACATTTCTTGATAGAGGAATGATTAATCTAAGCCTTGGCTTTTCTGAAGTATGTTTATGTGTAGAATAGATACAGCAAGTGAAATCATGAAGCATCGTAATCTGGTCCCATACGCCAACATCGGCATAGTCCATGTCTAAAGTAATCATTGATCGGTACTCAACAAAGCCTGTTTTACGCTTACCGTCTCGAAGCATCCCTGCAACGACTCCCCCTACATCTTTAATAGCATCTTGCTGTTCCTTTGATAGTTTTTTATATTCATCCATACTTTCAGAGGTACGAATTGTGGACTTGACTCTTTCAACAAAACCCTCCCATGAAATCTCTTGATTTTTCCATACCCTATCTTTACGACTGTTCCCAGTTGCAATTGTAAATTTCACTAAGTATCAATCCTTTCTGTAATATTCACATTCAAATCCATCTGCTCTAAGTGGCAGACTTTCTGCCCAAGTTGGAGCAATTGCCATAACTTCGCAAACATCCTTTAATGAACCAAAATTTAAAGGTGCTTCAATAACAATTTCATCATGTATATGCATGACTATTTCATAGCCATTCTCTGCTACTCTAAGCATAGCTTCTGCTAGTAAATCCCTTGCTATAGCTTGAACAATATTCTCTACTAGCTTTGGACCATAAGTCTCTATTCGTTCCCACTTCTTTGTTGCACCAATTCCTTCATAGGTAACAGCATCTCTTTCAAACTTATTAGGTTCAATTCTAGGCTTGATATAAGAAAGTCTTCTTCCAGAAGGTAAGGTTATAAACATGATTCCACTTTCATATTGAAGTTTTATTTTGCCAACCATTACTGTGGTTTTCTTTTTAACTGCTTTGATTGCGGCTTTGTCTATATCCCACCAAAGCTTTGTAATGTTTGGATTTGCTTGTCTCCAAGCAGTAACAAGTCCTTGGAGTTCATCTTCTGCTACACCCATATCAAGAGCACCCATTGCTGTCAGTGCACCAACTGAGCCGCCATATCCAAGTGCCAATTCTGAAATCTTACCCTTTTGCCTAAGTGCTGATGTTTTAGTAATCTCTTCAATAGGAACCTTAAACATCTGACTTGCACTGGCTTCATAGATTTTACCGTGAGTTGCAAACACATCCATTCTCCACTTTTCACCCGCAAGCCATGCTATAACACGAGCTTCGATGGCTGAGAAATCTGCAACAATAAATCTATGGTTCGACTTTGGTATAAAAGCTGTTCTTATAAGCTCAGATAAAACATGAGGTACACTTTCAAATAAAAGTGCTAAAGTATCAAAATCACCACTTTTAACTAAATTACGAGCAAGAGTTAAATCCTTTAAATGATTCTGAGGTAGGTTTTGCACTTGAACTAATCTGCCTGCCCATCGCCCAGTTCTATTCGCGCCATAGAATTGAAGAAGTCCTCTTACCCTTTTATCAGGACACACTGCTCTTTCTATAGCTTCATATTTTTTAATAGATGTCTTAGCAAGCTGTAATCTTAAATTCAGAAGCCTTTCAACTTCTCCATCAGCTTCTTTAGCTAAGTCTGAAACTGCTTTTTTAGATAAAGAATCAACTTCTACTCCATTTTCAATTAACCACTGCTTAAGCTGTGCTACAGAGTTAGGATTATCAAGACCTGTTAGTCTTTGTGCTTCAGTAAAGGTATCTTCTTTGTGAAGCCTGTCACATTCCATTGCCCTAGCCACTAAGTCTAAATCAACAAATACACCTCTATCGTTGATTTCATGATCTAATATATAATTTCTTTGCTCATTTTCACTTATAGGATACCTAGATAACTTTTTACGAATGGCTCTTTCCACTTCAACATCTCGAATGCAGTATTTCTTAAAATCATTCCATTTCTCAGATGAATGCTGTGGAAGATTCCTCGTTCTTCCCTCATTAACCCTAGTAGGCTTACAAGGAATAGAAAAGTACCTTATAAGTTCTTTACCTTCCTTCATCTTTTGTTCAGTTAATCCTAATACTTGAGCTACTCCATCTAGTGATAAGGGGAATCCTAGTGTAGCTGCTTGAACTGCAGTACATTGCCATGCGTTGGCTGTGAGTTTTTTATTTAAATGTCTTGATAAACAAATTCTTTCAAACTGTGCATTGAAAGCAGATTTAATAATGTTCTCATTAAGCAAAGCTTCAATGATTTCAGCTGGTAGTTCCTCTCCACTTGCAAAATCTATAATCTTTACTTCATCACTATCAAAAGCATAGGCAAATAACAATATTTCAAAATTTGGTGAAGCGGTGTATGCATAAACACCGCTTTTAATTAAATCCACATCAGAAAATGTCTCAATATCAATTGATAAGGTCTGCATACACCTCACCACCTAAGCTAGAAAATCGTCATCTTCTGCTGATGTAAAATCATCCTCTGCTCTACTACGTCCACTTAATGGCTCACCATCTGAAAGCTTTTGAAGATTCCCTAAACCACAAGCTATTCCTTTATTTCCATTTTGATTAAAAGTATAGAAGTTAATACTGGCTCTTCCATAGCATCCACTATAAACTTCTTCTTGGTCCAAAATCGGCTTAACATTCTTATCTACCACTTGAGGCTTGTCCTTACTATTGGCATTAATGAAATAACTGTTTTTATAAGCCTCGTCATCTGGCCTGTCTATATCGCCATCACGAAGTGGTAGCTTAAGATTTGCTGGAATCTTTCCACCGAACTTTGCCTTACCTTCTTGCTTTGCAGCTTCAATAGCAGCCTTAATTTCATTAACCGTCTTGGTATCTGACTTTGGAATTATAAGAGAAACACTATACTTTTCATCCCCACCATTGATTGATTTTGCCTCCCATATATTCGCGTATGAGAAACGTACCTTACCTGTGATTACTTTTGTTTTGCTGTTTTCCATTTTATATTTCCTCCCTAAAATCGGCTTCCGCCATATTATTTATCTCTATTGCTTTTCTTTTATCTGAAAATGGAACTAATGTAGGTTTACCTTTAGGCTTTTCTACCAAGTCTCCTAAAATAGAATTAAAACTATCCTTACCTAGTAATTTTTCCATAGCTGTTATTCCAAGTAGTGATTTTGTATATATCTCGGTTATTCCATTATCATTACAAACTTTTATAACAGCTTCTTCACTTATATACTTACGATTGGAACGTCCTTCTACAAGCTTGAATCCACTCCACCGTTTACCCTCATTAATTGAGAGGTTGGTGGCATAGGCATAAACATCATTTACCCACGATGAAATTCCTTCTGCAACAGAAAGTACTTCTGCTATTTCTTCATCTGAAAGAAGTGGTGGCAATTTAAAATCATATTTAGTCATAGCTAAACGCTGATCAGCTCTAGCTCTACAAGTTTTCCTTGCCCTGCAGAATCCACAATGCTCTCCTGGTAGATAGTCTCCTTCACCGTTTGTTGCAAGCTGTGCTTTTGGTTTCAATTCTGTCTCTGCCCAACTAATCAAATCATCTATAGCAATTTCATATGTGGAAATGCTATCAAGTCTTGGTTGGCAGATTGTCATTCTTATTCTTTTAATATCAAAGAGACTATCAAATAAATTTAATGCCCCCAATGCATATAGCTTCATCTGAGAATTTTCCTTTGCTGAAACTGCTACACCCATCCCATATTTTAAATCTACAACATCTAAAACATCCTCAGAAATAATAACTAAATCTCCAGTACCAAAACCATCTGGTACATAGTTTGAAAAGTCTAACATTTGCTCTAAGAGGATTATTGAATCCTTTGCCCTTGCATAAGCTTCATTGATTTTTTCTATAGCATAATCAACATAAACTTGTACATAATCATCCATCTCTTTGCTATATAAACTATTCTTTTTTAACCTCTTTAGCTCTTTGCTATAAGCTTGCTTTGTTATAAGCTTTAGATGCATAGCAAGCATCAACTCACCAATTTCATGAGCTAATGTTCCCGTTTCAGCATGAATGCTAGTTTCTTCTTTAAACTGTAGCTCCAACTGTGCTGATGGAGTGCAAGCAAGCCATCTTTTAGAACCTGAAGCCGAGAGCGTTGCATGAGCTTTTCCACTCATCAAATTTCCTCCGCTTCCTTAAGTAATTCTAAATACTTTTCTTCTGGAATTTCAGTTAATTTGTTAGCACCAAACTTCTTAATTAACTCCTTCACCTGTACTTGCTTACCATCACGTGATAGTTCTGCAAGCCTTCCTCTTACATACTCTAATGATATTTTCTTAGTATCTTCCTTTGTTTCTTCATCCTTTTTACTTTCAACTTTGACTTCTGCTTCTTTAGGTTCTACCGTTGTTTCTTCTTTTACGGGTAAAATAGCTTCTTTATGTGGTAGTGCTTTAGCTAATTCTAATAATGCTTCTATAAGCTCTGGTGCAATAACTTTTACCTCTAATTTAATGTCCATTTATAACACCTCTTCTTTATTTTTGTATATGTCTATAAACAAAGTACTAACGCCTTGATTTGGAAAGGTTCTGATTAATCCTCCAATTACTTTTCTTCCAGCCCCTCTTTTATTATTAAGAATTCTACTAATTGTTACTCTAGAAACACCTACCCTGTTAGCAAGTTCATTCTGTGACCACTGATTTTCCTTCAGTAAAGTTCTTATAACGTCTCTATTAACAACCATTTCTACCCTCCCCTCCATGATTGTCTATATATAAATTCATTGCCATATGGTTGTCCTCGTAACCGTACGGCAACGCATTCTACAAAAAAAATAGTTTCTCTATTGGTTCGTTAGGAAATGCCCTAATAATACCAGCTATTAATTCTGAACCAGCCCCCCTTTTTCCATTAATCCATCTACTAACTGTAGTCTTGGAAACGCCAGCTTTTATGGCAAATTTATTTTGAGACCACCTGTTTTTGTTTATAAGTTCCACAATATACTGTTTATTAGGTTTCATTTCATAATCCCCCTCTAAAGTGTTTCTACTCGGTTACAATAAAATTCTATCAAAGTGTGTCACCGTTTGTCAAACATATTCAAGATTTTCTATTGCCAAGTGGCAACACTTATTATATAATTATTTTTAGGAGGGAGTGTTGATTATGAGCTTTGGTGAATTTTTAAAAAAACTTAGAGCCGAAAAAGGCTTATCACAGAGACAACTTGCTGACCTTTCAAAGATAAGTAACACAGAAATCTCAAGAATGGAATCTGGTGAAAGGCAAAAACCATCACCAAAAATATTAAAAGAAATAGCACCCCATCTTGGAATATCATATCGTGAATTAATGGCTCAAGCAGGTTATATAGAAGAAACTATAGAACATGAAAAATATACAGAACATATTTTTAGAAGTGACGATGGTGAATTTGCTGACACTATCAGAATGGCTAAAAATATACATAAGAAAGATTCAGAGTTATTAACCATTATGAATAGAGCTTCTGATGAATTGCCGAAAGAAGATATAAAAGCAATTAAGGAGTTTGTAAATTTCTATTTAAATAAAAACAAGGATAGATGATAATTTGTTCTTGTTTTTTCTTTACCTCTTATAGTTTTTTTAATATAATTAAATCAACAAGAACAAATGTTTGTAAAAGTGCATAAGGGGGTACTATAGTGTCCAGTTCCAGTAACGATGTTTATTACACACTTGCTAAGATACCAAAACATAGACAGGAGCACATTGCAAAGAGGGTAAAAGATTTTATTAAAGAATATAAAATAAGGAAATGGCCATTAGATTTTGTAGAAATAATATTACAAATTCAGAAAGAACAGAGTATACCACTTCATGTTCAATCTATAACTACACTTTCAAATAAGGTAGATGCTACAACTGTATATTCTGAAGAACATAGAAAATTTATAGTAATAGTCAATAGAAAAAAAATGCAATATCCTTTTAAAATATCAAAACATCGCAGACTTAATTTTACTTTAGCTCATGAAATTGCACATATCTATTTAGGGCATCATGAACTGCCAGATGAATGCAAAAGTGAAGAAGATATTAAAATTGAGGAATTAGAGGCAGACGAGTTTGCTGGTAGACTTTTAATGCCCAAAGAAAAAATAACAACTTGCAATTTTACCTCCATTGCCAATGTAGCTGAAAAATTTAATGTTTCAGAGTGGGCTGTATTTAAGAGATTAAGCATTCTTAACCGTAGAGAACTTAACGGTTCTGAAACATTTCTTGTATGTGAAAATTGTGAAAATATAGAGATAAATCCTGAAGATAATTATTGCAAAATATGTGGTATACATTTAGAAGAAGGTGTAAGGGGGATTACAACTATGAAATACAATGATGGGTACGAAATAAATCAAGATACTAATAGGGTTGTTACCTGTCCAAATTGCGGTAATACTGATATAGAAGATCATCATCATAATTGCATCATATGTGGCCAGTTCCTATTTAATGAATGTTCTAATGATCATGATTGTGGCAATATAAACATACCTGGTAATGCTCGATATTGTCCCCAATGTGGTGCAACTACTAATTTCAAAAATACTGGATTACTTAGAGATTGGCAACTTGCACGTGGAGCACTACTTAATAAAATGGAATTTGAAGATGATATTTGTGGTACTTCTACTGTTAATAAAAAAATTGAAAATTGGATATGTTTAGTCTTTACTCTAGAAGCTGAAAATTACAATATATTGCACACATTACTTGAAGGTTCAACTGGTAAATTGTGTGGCGATACCCTCGTTATATATGTTATAGATACCAATTTTAAGAACAAACTCTCAAAAGATAAATATATTGATTTAATAAGAGTAAAAGCTGAAGCAGAATTTAGCATAAAAATAAAAGATGTTAAAATTGCAACAATGGAAGATTTTTATCCAATTATAGATCTATCTAAAGACAACGATCTAATGTTTTAAAAGCTCGTATATGTTTAAATACTCTACCGATATACTACTTTTTTCAAAGGAACCTCAAAACGGTTCCTTTTGTTTATTATTTTAAGAAAATGAACTTAAACTTCTACCACCTCTATACTTATACCTGATTACTTGTTTTTATAAAATAACTTATATATAAATTTTGATTTTATACTTTCATTCTCTTCTTTAAAAAACCTATACTTACCATCAATATATCTCAATTTTTGTTTTAATTCACCATTACTTTTTCTGCAATTTTCGACTTCTTCCACTAGGTTTTGATTCTCTTTTTTTAAGTTAGTTATTTCATTATTCATATAAATTAGTCTTTTTTTATACAATTCATTTTTGCTTACTTCTTCCTCTAGCCTAAGTGAAGAAAAATATTTTTTCGATATAGGGTCACTTAACATATTAACAGCTATAAAATTATTCAATTTACTAATTACTCTCTCAAATTGTTTTTCTTCATCTTCTTCGGATATAAAATTCTCCATAATCCTCCATTTCGTTTCCGTTTTCGAAGCATTAAACTCTACCATAGCTATTTCACTATCTTTAAATTCTTTTATTTTAATGTCATCAACTTTGTGAGTTTGGCGCACCTCTATAGCCAATTTTCCATTCCACTTTTCAACATAAATCATTGGTTCAGCTTTTGAAAATTGTATCATTACATCTACAATTCTTTTTCTGCCATTACTTGTATAAACTATTTCTTCTTGATTCGCCTCATCAACATAAACTTTTACGTTATTTTTACCAAAGTGTAAATTAAGTATCTTTAATCGTGAAAAGCATTCTTTAAAAAATTCATGTTGATAAGATTCTTCATATCCTTCGCCGTCTCTTAAAGTATTAGTATCTTTAAACCTAAAATAACTATTAGCAAAAATATTATTTTTCCCAGTTTGAAAAACCATTGGTACTTTATCTTCAATATTTTTATTAATGCTATAAATAGAATTTTTATTTTTTTCCCAAAATTCAGGATTACTTTGTTTCCATCGCAACACATCCCAAATATTTATTCTTTTATATTCATCATTAATTAAAATATCTGCTTTCTTTTTCATATATCCCTCTCCTTTAGTTAATCAGTATTGTAATCTTTCATAAAAATGTATATAAATTATATTTTATCTATTATTATACTTAAATATTAAACAAAACAAAATATTTATGTTTATTTCAACTCTCACCGATAACTGTGTCCTACAGATATTAAGAATGCTTTAACCTTGCCGCCTTATGTAAAGATATGTTTTTCTTATGTTTAAATGTTAAAAACAAATTAATTTATGATACGTTTCGATAAAATATACATTGTAAATATATTCATATATGTCTTTTTATGATATAATTAAACATTATTCATAGGAAGGGGGACTATCATTGAGTCAGAATATTATAGAGTGTTTAAGAGAGGCTGCTATTAATAAACTTTTTTCCACAAAAGGTTTTTCTACGGCTTGGCCAACTTGGAATACTCAAATCAAAAATTTAGCTCCAGCTCCAACTCAGCATCAAATTTTATCACTAGGAGACCATTTAAAGGATATTTTCTATTCTACAAATACCTCATCAGACAGAAGTCAAAGTGATGTTTCTGGCGGTGGTGCAAATTGGGAAGCATTAGTTTGCTGGTATTTAAATTTGTGTCTAATTGGACGAAGAACTGTTGTTATCAAACATTCCAAAGGACTTATTCCTGAACCTGTTAGTAATGCCATAACAGTTAATTATGGAAGTTTTATTTCAAATACTGAATCTGATTTAGTTGCCATCACATTTCCTGATAAAGCTCACTATAAAATTGATAAAGATAATATAGAAATTACAGACACTAATGGGGATACTGTTTTACCGTATACAGGTCGTAGTAAAAAGTATAACCTTTTACCAATGTTAAACGCATTGGTTGCTGAAGATTTTAAAGAAATAGAAGTACATGTTATTCAATGTAAAACCAACTGGAATGATAATGCACAAATTCCAATGTTATGGGATATGATTTATTCTGCAAAAGCGTTTAGAACTGGGATTTCTATCGGTCGTGAGGGATATTCTATTGCAGACATTGCCAAGTTCTCTTATTCTTTTGTAACAGTTCCTACAGTAAAACTTGAAAAACTAGCTCCTACTTCTGTAGCTGTTCAAAGAGTAAGAAATATCAGTGGTGGAAATTATTGGGGGTTAGCTACCAAGTCTGGAGTAGCCAGTTCAATAAAAGAGATACTAGAAAGAAATCTCAAATCTGGTCATTCCTCTAATCATTTGTCAACTATAAAAATCGGCATTCCGCTACTATCAACCGATTATTCCTATTTTAGAATATAGAAAAATAGCTGAGGTTTCTATTCCTCAGCTATTAATAATCTCAAAATTTCTAAGGCAATTGCTTTTGCTAGAAGTGGAGGAACAGCATTACCAACCTGTGAATACTGTGGAACTTCCACTCTTCTTCTGATTCCACCTGTAGTTCTTTTACCTAAGAATACAAAACTATCATCAAAAGATTGTAATCTAGCCAGTTCTCTAACAGTAAATGTTCTTGCTTCAAATGGTGATATATAATCATCAGCAATTGTCATAACTGTAGCAGCTGGCTTTGCCCTGTCTAGTCGTGTTCTAATATTTTTTTTAGTAAGAAGTACATCTAACATTTCATCATTTACATCTGCCTTCTTAAACTTTTTAACTACTTCATCCTCTTCCATACTTAACATTTGTGAACAATATAGAATTAAATTATCCTTACCTCGTAAATTGATTCCTTTTGTTGCAATCCGATTTCTTAATTGTCCACCATCTTCACCTTCTTTGAATAGAGAAAAGCGCTCTTTAATTATCGGAGTATGGCTAGAAACCTCATTATTATAGATAACACCATTACTATTTATGGTGTTTCCATTTATATCTGGTGTTCTTCCATTTATAGAATCTTGTTGGAACTGAGATAACCTTCCATTAAAAATCCTATTTCTAACACGACGCTCTCTTATCAAATCAGTGATTGCATCTTCTATTGTTAACTTTGTTTCTTCAGTAACAGTAGGTTCAGGATATTGTGGGGCCACAACATCATCTCTATATGCAATAAAAATAACTCTATTTCTTCTTTGTGGTACACCATAGTTTGCTGCATCCATAACTTGTGGTTCTAATGTATTGTACCCAATTAATTGAAATTCATTTCTCAATATTTCTGGCGCTACCATACCATCATCATAAAGCTGACCTGTAACTCCTACAAAACCATAAAATTTTGTATCTAAAAATCCTACAACATTCTCCATTACCACATATTTAGGATTTACTTCTCTAATTACTCTTAGATATTCTTTGAATAGCAAGTTCCTTGGATCATCCGACTTTCGTCTACCAGCCCTGCTGAATCCTTGACAAGGTGGTCCTCCAAAAATAGCATCAATATCCTCTGGAACGCTGCCTTCAGCAAATATAGCTAGGTTTTGTATCGAATTTCTGATAAATTCTCCTGTTAGTTCCCTAACATCTCCTCTATGATAATGTGTATTTACGCCTTGCAATAATCCAAGTTGCTCATGCCTATTCATATACGTTCGTTGAACATCTTCATTGATATCACTTGAAAACAGAATATGAAATCCCGCTTGAATTAATCCTTCACTCATACCTCCCGCTCCGCAGAACAAATCAATTGCATAAGGCATTTTTTTCCCTCCATAATGTATTCTAAATATAATTTAACATACATTTTGAAAAAAGTCCAGGTATTTTTGTCATAAAAATTTCATAAATTTTATATGAAATCACGATTATTTGATAACTTTAGCATAGGAATCAAATTATGCATTAGATTTAATTGAATATCTGATTTATCGATTTCTTCACTATTGTATTTTAGTTAACTAAATTGCACCGTCATTTATACAATAGCCTTATTATACATCTTACAATGTTTTTTAATCCATTGTCATACATACCTTATTTTTTAGCTATATTAATCATCGGCTCTGTCCAAACCTCATTATATAAAGTTTCTCTCTCATCTCCCGAAATATAGTCAAAATTCATTACATAGATCACCTCACCGCATCACGCCTTTAATTACCTTCGCTTTGCTCTTCAAAATACTCTTCTAAAGCAACTCTACTTCTTTCTTTAAGTAAATCTAATAATTCATTTTCCCTCTGTTTTGTAGTAAACCACAACTCTCTATATTGCTCATAAAAAGCTCTTATCAATATATCATCATCATAAGTTTCTTCTACACCTAATATCTTCGACATTAGCTTTCTGTCTTTAACGACATTCATAAAATCATAAAATATCTGACTTATTCTCTCTGAAGCTAGCCTAGATACATTTTGCTTAACCCCCGATAAATTTGGTATTATAGAACTAACCTTGATTCTATTAATTCGCCTTCCTCTTTTATCAAAATTAGTCTCCGAATTATCCTCATAAAGCTCGATTTTTATCATATTCTCTTTTTCTAAATTCTCCCCTTGGATTGTAGTTGAATAAGACTCTATATTATTTTCAGAAAGAATCTTTTCTAGTACATTAAGTTGATGGCTCATTACATCACCAATTTTATCCTCTATTTTTCCCTTATTCGTTACTCTAGGTAGAATATCAAACTTCTCAAATCTAACATCATTTAATAAATTCACATGAAAACTCACCTTAAATACATACGCCTTATCTTTAGTAAAACTACCAATATTATTTTCTATAACTAACCGAAACTTTTTATCAATTCCTGTATCGAAAATATCAGTGTCATTTAAAATATATTCCATAAGTTTATCTCCTCTAAATTTATTACTGTTAGTAAAATTAATTTCCATTTAATCATATTTTAATACATTCTTTATCATATATTAGCCATAAAATTACAAGTGTTTCTCTGAGCTTCTTGTATAAAAAAGCTGATTAAGATGAGCACTTACCCATCCTAATCAGCTTACTTTATACTATTCAATTTAACATCAATCTCTGTACCACCTAGCGAGATATATTCTTCTTACCTTCATGCACACTTAGCTTCTCAACTATCATAAAATATATGCGTCGGGACAACTTAGAAGCTGAATGAGAAACACATGTGAATCCTTTTTATTAACTTTTATTCTGTCTTTTCTCTAAATTTCTACGTAACAAATATATTTTCAGATATTCCCTAAGAACTATTTATTCTTAATGTTCTTCATTGAAATAATCAAAATACTAAAAATTATTGCTAACATAGAGAACCCAAATATTGCTCCATGTTTTGCACTAAAACTAGATGATATTCCCCCTATACCAGCTAACGTAATCAATGCCAAAAAAGATACTATCGTCCTTATACTACTTTTCATATATTAACCTTTCTTTTCCTCAACACATTTACATAGGAAAGTATTGAGTCTCTTGAAACTCTGTTATTTTTTCTTTTTGCTGTTTCTATAACTTGTGATTAATAGTGCTGCTAGTGCTACATAAAATAAAATCTCAAAGAAAATTTTTATCTTACTATTGACAGGCACTATTTCTGGATAAAAAATAGGCATTATTTTTGAAACAATAAAACCAATAAACAACGCTAATCCTATAGGTAATTCTAAATTAAGTTTTTTCTTCATTATACTATCTATCATCCTATTCCTTCTGCTTTTCTTCTTTACTCCAAGAACAATACTTTCCTAAATAAATTATATTAGCATAATTCTTTATTATTAGATATTTGTTTAGCACTTACATATAACATAGTTTTTCAAATTCTTTTCCTGTTTCAGTCTTAGAGTTTCTTTATTTCTAAACTTATTTAGAAGTACGTCCTTTAATGCATGTAGTGCACAAAAAGGCTGAAAAGGAAACACCTATTCAAGCCTCATAAGTAATTATATTAAGTATACTTTTACACAAATGATTTATTCCAACAAAACTACTCATTGATCATCATTATTAACTATGTAATCCTTATTTACTTTATGAAAGTTTAATGAAATAGTTCTATTTGTATTTAATGTTGGTATTATTCCAACAGTGCCTATAATATATGTTACAAAATTTATATCATGCGTATTTATATAAACAAACCCTTCCATAATAAATAGAAAAGTCATTCCTGCTAATAAAATGAAATTATCACGTATAAGAACTTTTTTATATGTAGCTATATCTTTATAGAATGCTCTCAATTGTACACTTGATAGTTTAAAATATCCCAACAACATACACATATCTATTGCTAAAAATATATTTCTGAATTTTTCTCCACCAATTCTTAAAAAAAATGTTACACCCAAATAAATTATAGCTAACAATATTAATGAAAATCCTGTTAAGCTTGTAGTCTTATAAGCTCTTTTAACTTCATTTCTCTCATCAACACCTAAATATAGATACTGCTTTTTTTCAAAATAATAGTCATCTATTAACTTCTTACTTTCCTCAGAGGTTAATAGTTCTTCGTATTTTCCATTGATTCTAATGTATTCTTTTACTTTATTATAAACTTTTATTATTATATAGATATTTATAATCATTAATACAAATTCTAATCCAATAAATATAGCAAAATTTCTATCAGTTGGATTATAAACTGATGCTGTATAATTTATAAATATAACAGCTATCCTAATAATAAACTCAACCCACAAAAGAAGTTTTATTCTTTTGTCACGTTTACTGATTGGGTTCTCTAGTAGAAATGTTGTAATAAATATAAAAATATACGGAGTGATAGACCATGCCCCTATAACTGTACTCATATTAGAAGTAGCTTTTACGATTGCATACGCATAGTTATTTATATAAAAAAGAGAATTTAGCAAAATTAGTCTTTTAATTTTACTTTTCATACAAACCCCTCACTATACATAATACTGCCTAATTTTAACTTTTATTATACTTACTCAATTGCAAAATATAAACATATGTACTTATCTAAGTTTTTTTTTCTTTAAGAAGTACACTAATTCAAGTATACTCAATGCCACTAAAACCCCCAAAATTGTATAAATAAATTGGACTACTAAACTTTTATACGCAAAAATATTAGCAGATGTGATACCGACAGTTATACTTACAATAACCTGAATTATTCCTTTTTTATTATTCAAAATACACTCACTCCTATGTTTTAATCATTTCAATATACATTTACAATATAAAATAAACATATAACTATATATGTATATAAAATACATATTATCATTTGATTAAGTTGGGCTATTAAACAACTTGTCTTTATTATCTTTATTGGCTCCTCTTGCTTCTTATAATCACTCAAAATCCCACTGCCTATAAAGAATTTTTTTGCAAAATAATTTGCTCTTCCTTCTATAAAAGGAATAGTAATTATCCTAATCACCGATATAGAAAGATATAGTATATTTATAAAAAAATAAATATTTGAGGGGATGGGATTGTAACTCTTAACAACGCAGTACACCCCAAAGATTATTAAGAATGGAGTTAAACATATTCTTGATATCATAAATAATATAATAAGTATATTATCTATTATCCTTATATACTTAGATTTTGAAGATATATAATGCCCAATCTCATGAAAACAAATAAATGTGTCTAGAAAATTGTACTCTTTCATTGCACGTATTGTTATAATATTTTTGGCTTTATTATAACTAAAGTATTTGTTATTAATTATTTTTATTGGGTTAACATTGTAAAACTTAAACATATCCTCACAATATTTTTCAAGAGTTTCTATATTAAACGGTTTCTCCATTAGGTCTGCTTTCCTATTAAAACTTTTTTCTTTAACTTTTAACGTGATATATACTATATATATTATTAAAAGAATAATCCAATAATACACTTTAATTCTTATCTCCTTGGTAACTTAATAATTATATGTAACGATTCGTTTTTTATGTAGAAAAGTGGACCAATATTTAGCATTATAAATGCTAAATATCAGTCTACTAATAATTAAATGTTTTTAGCCATTTATCTTAAATGATAATATGCAAGAACTACACCAACACCAACTGCAACAGTGCCTCCTATAATTGCTGCTGCAACAGGTGGATTCCACATAAATGCTGTAGCAGATCCTATACCTGCCCAAACACTACCAGCTGCTCCAGCACAAGCTGTTAAGGCTGTTCTTACCATTCCTGTTGAAACTGCTTTTTCTCCAATTGCCCAAATGGCATTTGCAATTAATGAACAAGCAATACCTATTGCCCACTCTCTTGCAGAACCTCCATCTATGTATTCCATTTCATCACTATCAACATCTGCGTAGCTGTTTGGTAATTGTAATTCATAATTTCTATTTAATACAAAAGCACTCATTTTCTAACTCCTCTCATTATATCATAATTTTGTTTTAATTTATATTAAAAGCATTTGCAGTTTTTCAGGCATCTGCAGCTACCTTTTATTTCTGCTCATACCTATAATAGCTAACCTATCAACTAAACTTAACCCCAATTTGCTCTAAGAAATATTTCATATAGGTAATTTTCTCATACTTTACTCTAGTTTCTGTAAGCATCCCAAGGGTTAAATTTACTTCTTCACCTTTCTTATCCTTTAAAGTAGTAATATCTGGTTTAACCTTAACCTTAAAATAAACCTCACCTTTTTCGTTATTTATAGTTGCATCCTTATCTATGCTTAAAACCTTTCCAGGAATCGTCCCATACTCAGCTTGATTTAATCCTGAAACTGCTATTGAAACCTCATCATCATTATGTATTCTAGGTCTTTCACTAGATGGAAGCATTATTTCAACAACTAACTCTTCGTCAGCATTAGTTATGCTTCCAAGTAAAGTTCCTGCTTGGAGTACTAAACCTTTGTTTATTTGTGAATTTAAATGCACTACGCCGCTTTTACTAGCCAAAAGTTTGTACTCTTCACCACTTTTCTGTAATGCGTCTCCTTGAGTCTGCAATTTACTTTTCTCAAGTTCTAATTGATTCTTCTCTGTAGTAAAGCTTAAAATTGTATCATAATATATTTGATCAGCTTTATTTGCTGCTTGTTCTTTATATTGTTTTATTTGATCGTCAGTATAGTTTTGTTTCTTTAAAGCTGCTTCATCAACCTTATATTCATTTGCTTTTATATAGCTATTTACAAGTTTATTATAGAACTCAACTTCTTCAGGGTTATCTTTATCAAAAGTATTTTTCCAATGAGTTGCTTCTTCTTCTGCTCGCTTTAATAGATTTATCCTTCTATCTAACACTTGAACCTGACCATTAACTTGTTCTAATTGAAGATTGGACTGAACAGAATTAATAGTAAGAATTACATCTCCTTCATTAATCTGCTTTCCCTCTTCTACAAAAACTTCTTTAACTTCACCTTGGATTTTGGACATTATGAATGCTTTATTTGCTGTAGTTACAATACCTTGTCCTTTTACCACATAAGTTTTTATAGACTTTGTTGACCAAAACAAAAATCCTACAATTAAAAATAAAACTATGAAAATTATATATACCATAAATCTTGGTGGCTTTTTG